>NZ_JAALCR010000021.1 GCF_011065895.1 Paludisphaera rhizosphaerae
TCTTCCAACGCCTGAAACTCGACCCGACCCGCTGGCTCGACGCCCTCGAAGCCATCCAGCGCCCGCGTCCCCCCTCGCGCCTGGGCCGACCTCGCCCCAAGCCCCCGCGACGACTCGCGAGGGCTGCGCGATCTTTTCAACAGGCCTCTCCAGCAGCATTTGTCGCTCAGGCCTGATTCTCCCGTCGGGGCCGCCGTGGATCGGCCTGAGACGCGTCGAGGCGTCTTCCGCCCGGGAAATCGTCCTGATTGCTGCAGGTGGTTTTTCGCCCATAAATGGCGTTCCATTGCCATTCTATTAAGTAGAGGCTTCGAGGTCGTCCGCAGTCGGCGGCAGGCTGAGATGCGAATCAGACGAGTCGACGTTACGTGGGGAGAGGAGGCGGAAAATGGTCGATCGAAGCCAATGGCGCACGCCTTCTCAGCGACACAATTATCGACTCATAAACGACTTGCGCATCACAACCAGCAGTAGCGCACCATGCGGACGAACCCAAACGGAGCCATTGGTTCAGATGGGGTGCGGTCGTCGTAGGGGCGTGGCCGCCGATGGCCCTTCTACGGCGGGATGTGGGCGGCGTTCCAAGCAGAGAGGCGACGGCTCAGGGCGTGCGAAAACGGTCGAACGAAGCCATTCCAAAGGACCAAATATAACCCATACGCCATTACACAAAAACCAGTTGCGTCACCTGAATGGCCATCGAAAGGGAGACGTTCGAAGCCAAACGGAGCCGCCCCGAGGGGTTGTCGTGAAACGGGGGGGTCCGACCGTGGAGACGGGGCGGGCTTCGCGGAGGGTCGAGGAAATTGGGGTTAGGAGAACGCCTAAAGTCGTGTTGACCCTATGGGAGCTTCCTGGTAGGTTCCGCGACCGTCTCCAACCGACGACATCCAACAACGTCGGCGGGACTGCGGTCAGCCATCTGATAGACACCGAGGGAATCGCGACACGGCTCACCGACACGATTCCCCCCGACCCGTATCGACCCCACGGTGGCGCGCGGGTACCGCCCGGGGACGTTCCTCGGACGGCGAGTTATGGATCGACTCGCACGGGGCCTCTCGTGATGCGACGAGCGGCCCGGATCAACCCTGGAAGATCGACTCGAATGAACAAGATCTCGTACGCTCTCGCTTTGGGGGTCAGCCTCGCGCTGGCCTCGGCCGCCTCGGCCGCCCCGATCGTGCAGCAGCTCGACGCCCCTGAGCTCTCGGCCGCGACGTTCAGCAGCCTGTTCAAGCCGATCGACGACGCTCCGGCGATCACGTCGAACTACCAGTTCATGAACACGCCGGTCACCGGCGTGGTTCAGTCGCAGGTGTTCGAGGGGACCGGCGCCTACGCCGGCCTGTACGCCTACGCCTACCAGTTCGGCGTCAATGACGTGTCGGACTCCGCGGGCCAGGCGACCTCGGTCAACAGCGCCTCGCTCCAGTTCAACGCCACGCCGGTTCGGGCCGACCTGCTCGGCACGGGCGGTGCCGGCAGCGCCGTGTACGTCGTCAAGGACGGCACGGTCGGCAGCCTGAATCTGCCTTCGGCCGCCTCGGGCGGAATCATCGCGACGCCGTCGTCGGTCGCCTGGATGCCCGGCGACAAGACCGGCGCCCTGACGTTCCAGTACCTGGACGCCAGCAAGAACACCGGCCCGGTCGACGCCGGCTCCACCACCGGCACGATCGTCGTGCTGACGACGGAGCCCTGGACCAACAAGCCGGTCAGCCTCCAGAACGCCAACCCCCAGATCGCCTACCCCTCGGCCTACTCGGCCGACGGCGGCGACATCCAGGAAGTCCCGGTCCCCGAGCCGGCGACCGTCCTGTCCTGGGCCGGCATGATCGTCGCCGCCGGCGTCATGCACCACCGCCGTTCCCGCCGCGCCGCCTGAGGCTCGCGGAATCGGCTGAAACTCAAGGCCCCTCGGCGACGACGTCGTCGCCGAGGGCCTCGTCGTTTCGAAAGCCGTCGACGGCGCGCGTACAATGACCTATGAGGGGCCCGAGGACGGGCCTCGTCCCTCAAGGTCCGCCTTCCATGAACTTCCCGCCGATCGCCCGAGTCCGACGAACCTTCGACCAGCCCGAGGTGGCGGACGTCGCCGCTGAGGTCTCCCGCGCCGTCCTGAGCAGTCGGCTCGTCGACCGTGCGCCGGCCGGCGGGTCGATCGCGATCACGGTCGGCAGTCGGGGAATCGCCAACCTTCCGGAGATCGTCCGGACGACCGTTGACGCCGTCCGCTCGCTGGGCTTTCGTCCCTTCGTCGTCGCCGCGATGGGAAGCCACGGCGGAGGAACGGCCGACGGCCAGCGAGCCCTCCTCGCGGAGTTGGGCGTCACCGAACAAACGGCCGGCTGTCCCGTCCGCTGCGAGATGGACACCGTCGTCCTGGGGACCAACGCCTTCGGCCTCCCGATCCACTTCGACCGCAACGCCTTCGAGGCCGACGGGATCGTCCTGCTCAATCGGATCAAGCCGCACACCTCGTTCTCGGGCCGATACGAGAGCGGGCTGCTCAAGATGCTGGCAATCGGCCTGGGCAAGCGCGAGGGGGCGGCGCAGGTCCACAAGCTGGGCCTGCCGGGGCTCGTCAAAATGCTCCCGGAAGTCGGCGAGTTCCTGCTGACGCGAACGCCCGTCGCGCTGGGGTTGGCGATCCTGGAGAACGCCGCCGATCACGTCGCGCGGGTGGTCGCCGTCGAGCCCGACGAGATCCTGGACGTCGAGCCCACGCTGCTCGCGGAGGCGCGAGCCCTGATGCCGGGGCTGCCGTTCCGGGAGTTGGACGTTCTGATCGTCGGCGAGTTGGGCAAGAACTTCAGCGGCACCGGCATGGACCCGAACGTCATCGGCCGCCTCCGCGTGGAGACGACCCGCGATCATCCCTCGCCGGTGATCACGCGACTGGCCGTGCTGGACGTCTCCGAGGAGTCGTGCGGCAACGCCCTCGGCGTGGGCTTCGCCGACCTGACGACCGAGCGATTCGTCCGCGCCATCGACCCGACGCCGGTCCAGGTCAACAGTTTCACCAGCAACTTCCTGGCGAGAGCCCGCGTCCCGCTCGCCCTCCCCGACGACCGCGCGGTCATCGCCGCCTGCCTCGACACCTGCTGGCGGATCGACCCGGCCGAGGCGCGCATGGCCCTGATCCCCAACACGCTGGAGCTGACGACGCTCTGGGTCACCCAACCGCTCGCTGAGGAGGTCGAGGCCCACCCCGAGCTTTCCTTCGAGACCGACTTCCGGCCGATTCCGTTCAAAGTGGGGAATCGGCTGGACCAGAACCGCTTGTTTCCCGAAGGCCACCGCGCCCGCAAGAACCTGCGGTCGGAATTGACGGCTGAGGCCCCCGAGTGATGTCTATGACAGGACGACGTCGTAGGCATCTTGGCGAGGTCAGCGGAAATCGGCCGATGAGTCATCGGCGATCCTCTTCCTCGGCGAGACGTGGCCCTCATAGGCAGCGAGCCCTCCGAGGATAGTCCCCACCGGTGCAATCACGAAAAGGCCGACGAAAATCCCTGCCTTCGGGCCGCCATGGTTCCCCCCCGCGAGCAATCCAAGCAGAAAACCGAGGGCCACGCCGACGACCGTTCCCACCAGCATTCCCTTGATCGTCGTGGCCTTTCGCCCTCGGATCTCCACTCCTCCCCAGACCATCGCCATAAGCGCGAACGCGGCGATCACCGCTCCGAGGGCCATATGAAACCGCTTGAGCCCCACTCGCGAATCTCGGTCGAGCCTGAGTATCGCGAAGGCGATGAGCAAGGCGATGCCGCCAAAGAACAGTCCAGCGAAGGCCCCGACCAGGCCGCGGCCCACGAGTACGACGAGGGTCCAAGCGAGTTCGCCCCACCTTCGTCGATCACCCATGGGCCGCTCCTGATCGGTGACTCGTCAGCTCGTCGCCTGCATCTTGACCGGATCCCAGCCGATCAACCGGCTCTCATACAAGCTGGTGTTGCACAGGAGGGCCGGGGCGGCGGCGCGGAAGCCGAAGACGGCGTCCTCGTAGACCGGGTCGCCCTTGCGGACGGACGAGAAGAACTTGACGAAGTGGTCGAAGCGAGGGTCGTAGCCCGCGGGGGGCTTGAAGGTCTCGGCGCCGGTGTAGGCCGAGGACTTGGGGCCCTTGCGAGGCTCGCGAGCCAGCTTCTCGGCGATGGCGTCGCGCTGGGCCTGCGAGAAGGTCTGGACGGAGTTGTAGCCCTTGACCTCCTGATCGGCGGTCGGCCAGGAGATGCCCTTGCGCTCGAGCTTGAGCGAGGCCAGGTCGGTGGAGATGACGCCCTCGTCGCCGACGAACCGGAACGAGGTCGCGTCGCCGCCGCCGTCTTCGAAGTCGCACTGGAGCGAGACCGTGAAGGCCGGGTGGGCCTGCGTGGCCGGGTAGTCGAGCAGGCTGAGGATGACGTCGTAGACGTCGCGGCCGTCGTCCCAGTAGCGGAGCCCGCCCATCGCGGCGACCTTGTTCGGCCCCGTCGATCCGGTCGCGTGGTGGATGGCGGTCAGCAGGTGGACGAACAGGTCGCCGGCGACGGCCGTACCGTAGTCCTGGTAGTTCCGCCAGCGGAAGAAGCGGGTCGCGTCATACGGCCGCTTGGGGGCCTTGCCGAGGAAGCGGTCCCAGTCGACGGTCTCGGGCGAGGCGTCCAGCGGCAGGGTGTACTGCCAGGCGCCCAGCGAGGAGTTCCGGTTGTACCGGGCCTCGACCACGTTCACCTTGCCGATCGCCCCGGCGGAGATCATCTCGCGGAGCTTGTCGATGACGATCGAGCTGGCGAACTGGCTGCCGACCTGGAAGACGGCCTTCCGCTCCTGCTGGACGGCGATGACGCCCGGGCCCTCGGCCAGGGTCTGAACCATCGGCTTCTCGCAGTAGACGGGCTTGCCCGCCTTCATCGCCTCGATCGACATGGCCGCGTGCCAGTGGTCGGGGACGCACAGCAAGACCGCGTCCACGTCCTTGCGGTCGAGGATCTCGCGGTAGTCGACGTGCGTCGAGACCTGATCGCCGTACTTCTCCTTCGCCCGGACGCGACGCCCCTCGTAGAGGTCGGCGGCGGCGACCAGCTCGACGCCCGGGACCTTCAGGGCGCAGTCGGTGTCGATGAAGCCGATGATCCCCATGCCGATCGTCGCGATCCGCACCTTGTCGTTCGGCCCCGGCGCGGCCGCGGCGAGCGCCTCGGCGGCGGCCCCGATCTCGGGGTTCAGGGGCAGGATGGTGGCGGCGGTCGAGGCCGCAGCGGCCGTCTTCAGGAATCCTCGGCGCGAATTCAGGTCGCGACGTCGCATCTTCAGGCTCCGTTGACTGAATGGGTAGTCGCAATCGGTCTCGTCCCCGACTGCATTCGTTCTCCAGCATAACCTTCTTGGCCGTCGTGGGCGACTCCTCCTCGACGCCGTCTGCCGGTCTGTTCAGTCGCGTCTGAGGGCCTGTTACCATGGCCCGCGGACTCGACCTCGGATCGTGCGAGGCCTGCCCCGTCAGCGGGAGACTCTCCATGAAAGCGACTGCCAATCTCACAGCGTCCTTCCTCCTGATCCTATCAATCGCCAGTCCGCGAGCGATCGCGCAGGCGGAAGCCCCGGCTGCGACCGTGGCGCCGGCCGACGACGCGCGGTTCTCCTGGAAGAAATCCGACCTCCAGGTCGAAGGCGTCTTCCCTCACATGGCGATCATGACCCCGGGGACGGGGAGCAAGTCCGAGACCGGCATCGGCGGGCTCATCGCCTGGGGGGATCGGCTCTGGGCCGTCGGCTACGTCGCCCACATCTCGGGGTCGGGCCTGGGCCTGTACGAGATCCGCGAGGACATGGCGTTCCGGATGCACCCCGAGTCGGTCACCGGGACGTTCGCCAACCGCATGATCCACTGGGAATCGAACCAGGCGATCATCGGCCCCCACTTCATCGACGAAACGGGGAACGTCCGCACCAGCAAGGAACTGTCCAAGCATCGGCTCACCGCGACCGCGCGGCACCTGACCGACCCGAAGAACAAGGTCTACTTCATGACCATGGAAGGCCTTCTCTTCGAGACCGACGTCCACAGCCTCGAATCCAAGCTCCTGTATGATCTGATCAAGGAGCTGAAGATCGACGGCTACAAGCACTTCAAGGGGGCGTACACGTCGCAGGGCCGGCTGGTCGTCGCCAACAACTCATACGATGAGAAGGAGTTCCTGGAGACCCGTAAGGCCGGCCGGCTCGCCGAATGGGACGGCAAGACGTGGACGGTCCTGGAGAACAACCCGTTCGTGGAGGTCTCCGGCCACTCAGGGCAGGCGCTCTACGCGGTCGGCTGGGACAAGCGGTCGGTCATCCTGCGCGTGCTCGACGACGGCAAGTGGACGCGTTACCGCCTCCCCAAGGGGAGCCAGACGTTCGAACACCAGTGGTGCACCGAGTGGATGCGCATCCGCGAGGCTTCCACCGAGCGCTACCTCATGGACGCCTTCGGCCTCTTCTACGAGATGCCGCTCTTCAATTACGACGGCAAGATCTGGGGCGTCCGGCCGATCGCATCGCACCTGCGGGTGATCCCCGACTTCGTCCACTGGCGGGGTTTCTTCGTCATGGGGAGCGATCAGGGGGACAACGCCGTCGGCCAGCCGCAGTCGGGCCTCAAATTCGGCAGCATCGACGACCTCTGGAAGATGGGCAAGCCCACCGGCTGGGGAGGTCCCTGGTGGAACGATGCCGTCAAGGCCGGCGAGGTCTCCGACCCGTTCCTGATGACGGGCTTCGACAAGAAGGTCGTCCACCTCTCCCACGAATCCGACCAGCCCGTAAGCTTCAAAATCGAGGTCGACTTCCTCGGCGACGGTTCGTGGAAGACCTACCAGACGGTGATCGTCGGACCAAAGGGATACTTCCCTCTCTCATTCCCAGACGCCTTCTCCGCGCACTGGGTGCGCGTGACGGTCGACCGCGACTGCACGGCGACGGCCCATTTCATGTACAACTGAGGCGGCGACCACAGGTCGCCCGCCCAAACCCGAGGCTTGTGCGGGCGACAGAGTCGACCTGAATCTCGAACAAGGCTCGAAGAGGTGGGACCGCACACCCGAGGGGCTTCCGATGACAGGAGTGGATCCTTGCGAGGCGGTGGGAGAGCCGATTCGTATCTCGACTGTTCGGTTATTGTTCATCGCGTCGATGTGCATGACGGTTGCGCTGATGAGCGCGAACGTCACGCTCGTGAGCGGCGACTACCGAGGCGCCCTCGCGATCGCCCTCGTCGGCATCATCGCCGCGGACCTGTGCTGCGCGGTCGCCTTCGCTCGCGGGGGCTGGGCGAGTTGGGTGTCCGTCGTCCTGGCTGCTCCGTCGCTCTGGATCTTCGCCGACCTCGCGCGTCGCGGCCCTCACGTCTGGTGACGCGCCCGTCCTCGCCCTCAACGGCGGCCGACGGGTCGGTCCGTCACGGCGAAGCCGGCTCCGCCTCCTGGACCAGGCGATCGAGCGTCGCCAGTCGCAAATCTCGGGTCTGAGCGACGAGCGCATAAACCATCGCTTCGCGGAAGAGGCGCTGAGCCGGGTGCTCGATGCCATTGGCGGCACCGCCGCTGGCGGCCACCGACCCGTAGGAGGCTCGCACGCCGAGGTCGATGCAACCGGCCCTCAGCTTGGTGGCATCGCCGCGCTGGTCTGCCGGGGTCTCTGGATCGTCCCAGCGGTTGACCGCCGTCCGCATCGAGTCGACCTCTTGTTCGAAGACGTTCGCCGCATTCGCCAGGCGTTCGTCGCGGCCGTCCGACCGTAGCAGTCTGACGGCGGCGCGGGCGACTCCGAGGGACAAAGCCGTGAAGAAGATGTTCGCTCGATCGGTATCCGCCGCCAGTTCGATCGGGGTCATCGTCTTCACGTGGCGCTCGGGCTCGACTCGCAAACCCCGACACTCCAGGGCGACGGTGGCCGAGGCGTTCATCGCACAGAACCGCGCAGGAGGACTCGCGCGGAGGCTCTCGCTTTCGACCAACGGAGCGACCACCCAGGCCGAATGTCCATCAGGCAGCACGCCGGCCAGCAGGACCTCGTCGGCCAGGCCCCAGCCGGTCATCCATGGCGCTGCACCGTCGAAGACCCACGCCTCACCGTCCGATCGGACGCGAAGCGGCGGCGGCCCTGGACGTCGAAGGTGCGAGAAGGCCAGCGAGCAGAACCGCCTGCCGGCCGCGAAGTCCGGCAAAAGCCGCTCTTTCAGGTCTCCGTTGGAGCAGCCGCCCAGATGCCGGCAGCCCACGATATGCTGAAAGTAGACGAATGCCGTTACGCCGCATCCGGAGGCCACGGCGGCGAGGCAATCGCGGACGACGCTCGGCGGCGCGCCCTTGCCGCCGAACTCCGCAGGCGTCGTCAAGCCAAGCAGGCCGGCTCCCGCGAGAGTGCGGATCTGCTCAACGGGCGGCGTCGTCGCCAGGTCGGCCTGGGCGGCGCGGGGCAAGAGATACTCATCGGCTATGGTCTGCGCTTGCTCGACGATCGGGTCGTTCGGCATGACCTGTCCCCGGACGCGGGTCGTACAGGAAGCGTGTCCGCGGGGATTGTAGCACCAACAGCCTCAACGATCCTCTAGCCTGCGAAGTTCGATTCGTTGCAAGCCCGAGTGCAGCGCCTTCCGAATCGCTCAAGGACGAGGCTCGCTCGCCGGCCGCTCGATGATCGCGCGGGCGATGGCCCCAGCCATGATCTCAATCCCCTGCTGATTGAAGTGGCAGCAATCGTCGACGTAGAGCGATTCGGGGTGGTCGCGGAAGAGGCCGGTGAGGTCGGTGAAGGCGACGCCCCGGTCGCCTAGAGCCTTGCCGTTCCGGACCAGCAGCGGATAGCCCTTTTCGACGCCCCGGCGGTAGGGGTGCTCTTCCTTGTACGACAGCCGCTTCTCGGCGGCGTCCATCGGCTTGGAATCGGCGACGTACTGGTTGGGCTGGAGGAAGTGGAAGTAGCGGGCCCCGTTGCGACGGCAGAGGGCGTCGATCGACAGGGAGGCGTTCGACCAGATCGAGGCCAGATACTCGTACAACTCGCCGCGATCGTCGAACTTGCGCAGAGGGCCGGTCGCGACGTACGGGCCGGGCTTGTCCTGGAGATCCTGATGCCGCATGACGATCTGGTAGCGCTCCCAGTCCAGGCGGCGGTCGCGGAGCTTCCAGAAAACGTTGCAGAGGATCGACCACCGCCAGGGGGGTCGAGACACCCAGCGAGCCAGGGCGTTGCGGCTCTCCTCGATCTCGTTGAGCTTGGTCCTGATGACGCCCAGGAACGGATCGTCGCCGCCAACGCGGGCATACCAGCTCCGGGGGAAGGCGGGGAAGACCTGATGCGGCTCGTTTTCCAACTCGTAGAGGGCGACCTCATTGAAACCGTCGATGTTGACCACGAGGTCGAACTCGGCCCCCAGCGCCATCAGGTAGGCGAGCGTCGCCAACTGCTGCGGCTCCTTGTAACCGCCCAGGGCGAGGTTCACAAAGACGAACGTCTTGTCCGCGTACTCGGGCGACTCCTTCAGAGCCTCCTCCAGCCGCTTCGTCCCGTTGAGGCCGAAGTAGCAGGCGACGGAGCCTCCCGTCACGCCGACGATCACCTTGCCCGGCTCGCGCTTCTGGATGGGCTCCTTATCGTCGAGATATCCATAAGCGGAGGCCGACGCCTGCCGCCCGTCGGACGCCCGCACGAACCCGCTCGGGACGCTGGGGTTCTGGACGTAGCCGACATACGGATGGACGTCGGAGACGATCGACGTGCCGACGCTCTCAGGGCGGTTGGCGCGCTCGCGGCGTTCCTCCTGCATCCCAGCCCACGAGAAGGGCTGGCGAGTGGCCGCGGAATACATCAGCCCGGCGAGGACCTCGCAGGCCAGCCAGGTCAGCAGCAGCAGAATCGCCCCGAACGCCAGTCTCTTGCCCATTCCCAGGCGTTTCCGCCGGCGCGGAGCGGCCGCAGCGGGCTCATCGCCGATCCTGAACACGTCGTCGGTCGCCACCGGCGGGCCCTCCCTGGTCCTGATCTCCGGCCATAATCGCCCGCACCATACCCGCAAGCCGGCAATCCGGGCAACGTCGATCGGGCCGCCCCTGGACTCGCCCTCGACCGCCGGTTATACAGGCGTTGAACAATCTTCAACGCCTCGAGGACAGCTCATGGACCCGTTCGAGCCCGCCCCCGCGACGTTCACCCGACGCGCCGCGATCGGCGCGATGGCCGCCGGCGCGATCGCCGCTCCGCACCTCCACGCCGAGGAGCCGCCCAACTCCCCAAGCCCGCCCAAACGCCCCCGAATCGCCGCCGTCGTCACCTGCTACTGGAAGACCTCCCACGGCCAGGGGATCATCGACCGCTTCCTCGACGGCTACGGCTGGCAGGGCTCGCACCATCGGCCGGCGCTCGACATCGTCTCCCTCTACGTCGATCAGCGGCCCGACAACGACCTGACCGACGAGCGGCTGGCTCGCCATCCGGGATTGAAGCTCTACCCGACAATCGCGGAAGCCCTCACCCGGGGCGGAAACACCCTCGACGTCGACGGCGTGGTCCTGATCGGCGAACACGGCAAGTACGCCCGCGACGACCTGGGACGCGTCCACTACCCGAGATACGAGTTCTTCAGCCAGGTCGTCGACGTCTTCCGCAAGACGGGCCGGACGGTTCCCGTGTTCAACGACAAGCACCTCTCCTGGAACTGGGAATGGGCCAAGGCGATGGTCGCCGCCTCTCGCGAGTTGAACTTCCCGTTCCTCGCGGGCTCGTCGCTCCCCGTAACCTGGCGGATCCCCGAGTATGAGACGCCCCCCGACGCCGTCATCGAGGAAGCCGTCTGCGTCGGCTACGGCGGTGTGGACAGCTATGACTTCCACGGCCTGGAGTCGCTCCAGTGCTTCACCGAGCGCCGTCGCGGCGGTGAGACGGGGGTCAAGGCCGTCGAAATCCTCCGAGGCGCAGACGTCTGGAAGGCGATCGACCCGGCCTCCGGCGGCTCGGCCCAACTCCGATCGCTGTTCGACGCCTGCCTCTGCCGGAGCTTCCGCCTGACCTCCCCCCTGCCCACCTACGGCAACGCCTTCCCGACGCTCGAACAGGCCGCGAAGGTCGTCCCCGACCCGATCCTCTACCGCCTGCACTACAACGACGGCCTCGTCGGCAGCCTGTTCATGATGTCGGGCCTGGTGCAGGATTTCACCGTCGCGCTCAAGCTGGCAGGCGATCCCGCGATCCGGTCGACGCAGCTCTACCTTTGCGGGATCTCGCCCAACCAGACCCTCCCCAACTTCTTCAGCCCGCTGGCCAACCACATCGAGGCGATGTTCCTCACCGGCAAGGCGCCGTACCCCGTGGAACGAACGCTGCTGACGTCGGGCGTGATCTGCACGGCGGTCGAGTTGATGGCCGAAAAGCGACGCCAGATCGACACCCCCGACCTGGCGGCAATCTCCTACCGCGTGCCTCGCGAATCCCAGTACATGAGGAGCTGACGCCCCGATGCGGAACCCCAAGACGACCGACGAGGCCGCCCAGCCCTCCCCCTCGCCTGCCCCCGGCCGCAAGCGACTTGCGATCATCACGACCGTCTGGAAGTACCTGACCCACGCGCAACACATGGGCGACCGCTTCCTCGTCGGCTATCCCCTGGACGGCGCCTGGAAACGACCGGCGATCGACGTGGTCTCGGTCTACGTCGACCAGCGCACGGCCGGCGATCTGTCGGGAGAGCGCGCGGCCGCTCACGGCTTCACGGTCTATCCCAAGATCGCCCAGGCCCTCCGCTGCGGGGGGGACAAACTGGCCGTCGACGCCGTGCTCATCATCGGCGAGCATGGCGATTATCCCCACAACGCCAAGGGGCAGATCCTCTATCCCCGATACGAATTCTTCGAGGTTGTCGCCTCCGTGTTCGAGGCCGACGGCCGTTCCGTGCCGGTCTTCAATGACAAGCACCTCTCGTACAGCTTCACCAAGGCGAAGGCGATGGTCGACGCCTCGAAGCGGCTGAAGTTCCCGTTTCTCGCGGGCTCGTCGTTGCCGGTGACCTGGCGGCTTCCGTCGGTGGACCTTCCGTTCGGCGCGGTGGTCGAGGACGCCCTGATGGTGGGCGTCGGCGGTTCGGACGCGATGGACTTCCACGCGCTGGAGGCCATGCAAAGCGTCCTGGAACGCCGCAAGGGGGGCGAAACCGGCGTGCGACGGGTCGACATGATCCAGGGGGACGCCGTCTGGCGGGCTCGCGACGCCGGCAAGTGGTCGCGCGAGTTGCTCGGCGCGGCGCTCTCGCGATCGGACTCGCTTCAGGGGCTCTCGGTCCAGGACGGTCGACCGCAGGCGCTCGCCGAAGGGGACGAGATCGCCCGGATCGCCGAGAAACCGGCCGCGTACTTCATCGAGTATCGCGACGGCACGAAGGCGACGTTGCTTATGCTCAACGGCGTGTTGCGAGATTACAACCTCGCCGTGAAGGTTCAGGGCCGTCCCGAGCCCCTCTCGATGCAGTTTCTGTTGCCGCCAGACCCGAACGTCGCGTACTCGGCGCAGTTGATGAACCACGTCGTGACGATGATCGAATCGGGCCGCGCTCCCTATCCCGTTGAACGCACTCTGCTGGTCTGCGGCGTGCTGGACGCCTGCCTGGACGCTCGAATGAACAACCTGGGGCCCATCGAAACACCCCAACTGGCCCTTCGCTACGAGCCCCCTCGCGAGTCGCTGTTCGCCAGGACCTGAAAGGAACGGCTCGCCCCGATTGCGCCTGTTGTCGACTTCCCCTCGTCTTCCCCGCCCTTTCTTTCGAAAGCCTGACCTAGGCTTTCAATAGAGACCGGGACTGGGACCCGGCGACCCAAAATGGGAAGAGTCGCACGAACCGGACGAGCCGCCGATGTTTAGACCTTCGCGACAGCACTTCCGGGGGGACGCCCCCCAGCTCAACACCCGCGTTTTCGACCGTCGATGCGCTCCGCGACGAGAGGTGCGTTCTCCAGGCGGCTGGCTCTGCTGGTCGTCGCGGCTGGACGACGAGGCGGTCGAAGCCCACATCGTCAACCTGAGCCGGGGCGGAGCCGGCCTGCTAGTGAAGAAGGTCCCGCCGGAGGACTCAATCCTCCGGCTGGTCCTCACCGGAGCCGGCGGTTCGGTCGTCGAGGGCTGGGCGGTCGGGTCCCGCGAAAGCTCGATCGAGGGCTGGACCTTCCTGCACATGCGGTTCTCACACCCCTGCCCTCAGTCGGCCCTGGAGCGGCTGTTGAATCAGACCGCGACGAGCGAGTGACCTTCCTCGCTTAGCCCGCCTGCGACTCCGAGGACGCGCCGTCATCGCCCCAGATGACGGGCCAAAAAGGCGACGAGCTCGCCAGGCACCGCGTCTTCGGGGTCGCCGTAGTCGTCGTTGTGAAGCAGGATGCACTCGACCCCCAGCGGGTCGAGTCGTTCCTTGAGCGCGACGCCGAACTCAGGGTGATGGATCCCCCATCCGCGAGCGGCGTCCGGGGGGATCGGCTTCCTCGGTTCGGAGTACGCCATGACGACCGGCGGCGCGCCCGGCGCGACGTGCGTCAGCGGCGAGGCGTCCTCGTACTTCGCCGCCATCGACGGGTCATCGAGCTTTGCGTCTTCAGGCAAGCCGAAGAACGGCCGGATGGCCACGTGCTCGTGCGCCCGGCCGCCGATTCGCGACCGGATGAACCGCGGGTCGTACGAGGTCTGCGCGCCGATCACCGCCAGACAGGACAGCCGAGACGACCTGCGACCGAGCGGATCGGGAGCCTCCGGCCTGGCAAGGTCCGTGTGGAACCCCAACCAGAGCGCGATCCCCGCGCCGGCTGAATCTCCACATCCGGCGATCCGGTCGCCGTCGAGCCCGAATTCCGCGGCGTGCTCGCGCAGATACTGAACGGCACGGGCCCCGTCGAGCATCGGCGCGGGATACGGAGCCTGCTTCGAAAGCCGGTAGTTCGCCGAGGCCACCGCGATCCCCCGTTCGCGACAGCGCCGAATGAGCCAGGCCGGAACGCTCGACTTGTCTCCCCCCATGAAGCCGCCGCCATGGAAGAAGACCACCACGGGCGCCAATTCCGGAGGACCGACCGCGGGCCCCGAGGGGAGCCAGAGGTCCAGCACGTTGCGATCAAAAGGGCCGTAGCGGAGGTTCCCTCGATCGGGCCTGCGCGAGACGGCCGCCGCCGCGGCCAGCCGGTCGCGCAGGCGCGCCAGGACGTCTCCGGCCAGGGGGAGCAGAGCCAGCGAAAGCGCAATCGCGCCGGGCGCGAATTGTCGAAGGGTCCGGAACATGGAGCAGCCTCAAGGGTGTTCGTCAGGCCGGGACGGGCCGACTCCGCACGCTCCCCGTTAGAGCACGCCGCGTTCCAAACGGCTCGGGCGTTCAAATCGCCTTGACCGTCTCGTCGGGCCTGCTAAAAGAGCGGCGTCCGCCCGCACCTCCAGCATCGCGCTCCGGCCGCATCGGCAATTCTTGCCGGCCCGGAGGCGGAAGTTTGTCGAAATTACAACGGACGGCCGCCCCGTCGCGATAGGAAGTCGCGCGGGATTTCAGCAACCAGGGACGGGGGCTCCTTTCGTGAGCAAGTCGAAGAAGACTCATCGGTCGACGGCCGAGAAGAAACCGCTGCTTCGCCGAATCATCTATTTCGTGGTCATGATCATGACCGGCGGCGGGGCGGGGATCGGCGGCTGGCTCTGCAAGGATTATCCCCAACTGCAGCCGATCGTCACGATGCTCCTGGGCAAGCCCGGAGAAGAAGGCGACGGATCCGGCGAGGGGCTCCCGAACATCAAGGCGGCCGTGAAATCGGCCGTCGCCGGCGCGTTCTCAGCCTCGGAGAATCGACCGGGCGTCTATCAGGTGACGATCGACACCGTCCAGCTCG
Organism: Paludisphaera rhizosphaerae; assembly: GCF_011065895.1. Lineage (NCBI taxonomy): Bacteria > Pseudomonadati > Planctomycetota > Planctomycetia > Isosphaerales > Isosphaeraceae > Paludisphaera > Paludisphaera rhizosphaerae. The sequence goes on from NZ_JAALCR010000021.1 coordinate 14,877, forward strand.
ACCCCAAGTCCTTCACCCCCGGACGGACGGTCGACATCCAGGCCCGCGTCCGCAAGATCGACGCCGACGGCATCGAGTCGCTCGTCTGGGAAAGCAAGACCTTCGGCGAGAACCTGGCCGTCGTCGGCCGCGACGAACTCTCGGCGCACTGGACGAACCGGCCGTTCGAGGTCGAGTGGCGAAGCGGCGACCGCTTCATGGTCGAGGTCTACGACCGGAAAGCCGGCTTCTTCTCAAACCAGGAATTCCGGATGGCCCGCCGGGACGCGAACGTCTTCCCGCTCTCCGCCGGCGAATTCGCCCTCGAAGCCGACGGCCGTCCCAAGCCGGGGACCGACCCCTCGCGCAACCGCGTGGTCCTCGCCTCCCGGCGCACCGGCGATTCAGCGACCCGCCCCAGCCAACCCGCGCGAGACTCCGCCCCCGCACGCCGGGGCCCTGACCAGCCTACCGACGTGGCCGAGCGCCCCATCATCATTCGCTGACTTTTTGACCTGATGGAGGTCTCGCCGTGCCCGTCCAGCTCTCGGTCGATCGTTTCGAAGGCGACCTCGCCGTCCTCGCCACGGAGGACGGCGCGTCGATCGACGTCCCCCGCGCCTGGCTGCCGGAAGGGGCCAAGCCCGGAGACGTCCTGACGCTCTCCCTCCAGCGCGACGACGCGGCGACGGCGAAGCTCGCCGCCGACACGAAGAAAGTCCAGGACGAACTCAAGGCGACCGATCCGGGGGGGGACATCACGCTGTGACGGCCCTCCACGTCCTCCGCCGCCGGTTCCTCGCGTTCGTCGCCATGGCCGCGGCCGTCGCGACGTTCTCCGCGCCGGCTCGTCCCGAAGGGCCCGGCGGCCGCGCGACCTCAACCGGGCGGCTCGTTATCGACGTCCTCGACGTCGGTCAGGGGGACGCGATCCTGATCCGATCGCCCGAGGGGAAGGCCGTCCTCGTCGACGCCGGCCCGACTCGCGAAGGGGCCATGAAAGCCCTTCGCGCCCGGGGCGTCGAGGCGATCGACCTGGTGGTCGTCACTCACCATCATCTGGATCACCACGGCGGGATGGAGTCCGTGATCCGAGAGTTCCACCCGCGATACTTCCTGGCCACCAACTCGCCGCACACCACGAAGAGCTGGCTCAGCCTGCTGGAGACCGTCAAGGCGGAGGGGATCACGGCCGTCGCGCCGACGGAAAAGGCGCGCCGGATCGAGCTGGGCTCGACGACGATCACGATCCTGCCGCAGGCCCCCTACGACGACAAGGACGAGAACGACAACTCGATCGGCCTCCGCGTACAACACGGTGGGTTCTCGATGCTGATGACCGGCGACAGCGAACCGCTATCGCGGAAATGGTGGCAGAGCAACTGCCCCGACCTGCTCCGCGACTGTTCGGTGCTGAAACTGGCCCATCACGGCAGCCACAACGGGACCGACGTCGCCTGGCTGGACATCGTCCGCCCCGAGCTGGCCGTGGTCAGCGTGGGAACGGGAAACAGCTACGGGCACCCCCACGCCGAAACCCTCGATCTCCTCAAGCGGACCCGGATCCCCCTGGTTCGGACCGATCAGTGGGGGACGATCACGATGGTCAGCAACGGCGAGACGTGGAATCTCGTCTCCTCGGGGCTCGCCCGACGCAACGCGGAACGCAAGGGATCGGCGGTCGCCGCCGGCGACTCCGGGCGGTCCTCGTCGCGTTCGGCTTCGCGTCGACGATGATCGCCCTTCCCCGATTGGGGTCGTCCGTGTAGGATTCCCCACCCGCCCCATGGAAGGGCCGGGGCGATCCGGCGTCGCAGACGGAGGGAGCCGGCGATGTCACTCTCGATGCACCCCGCTCAACCGGCGCCGAGACCGGACGACCGCCGATTCGGCGCGCTCCGCGATCCGCGGGCCTTCGTCCGCGTCTTTCTCGGCGTCTTCTTCCGCGACGTCGAGTCGTTCTATCCCGCCTGCCGTATCGAGGCCGTCACGGCCCCGACGATCGGCCTCGACGAGTCGTCGGTCCGTTCGCGACCCAGCGGCGGCATGGATTTCCGACTGGTCGAGGAAACCTCCGACGCCCGCTCGGGAGGCGTGGCGGTCTCACTCTTCGGGTCATGGTACCGGATCATCCCAGAAGGCCCGATGGGGCTGGGGGACGAAGACGTTCAGATGCTCCGCGCGATGGGCGCCGTGCTGGATCTGAACTACCAGATCCTCTTCCGTCGCTCGCGGATGTCGATCCTCCAACTGCTGCGAGGCATGCCCGAGGATCATTACATCGCCGCCCGGCTTGAACCCTCCGCCTACGGTCCCTCGGCGGACGCCCCCAGTCGAGTCGCCGAAGCGATCCTGACCCTGCGCACGATGGCCCTGGCCACCTACGAGAACCGGCGCGTCACCACCGGCGTCCTGATCCTCGGCGCTGAGAGCGACGAGCCGGAGCCAGGTTCTCGCCCCGCACCCGTCGACGCGCCGGGGTTCGGCGTGGACCTGACCAGCCTGAAGAGTCTGCACCGGCTCTGCGACGGCCGCCGCACTCTGTTCCTCGTCGATCGCGACGGCCGGCTCTCGGACGTCGTCGACGTGCGTCAGTGGGTGAGGAGGCATCGAGTCGACAAGGGCGAGGAATCGGGCCTCGACGTCCCGTGCGCCCGCATGTACGAGGCCCACGCCAGAGCCACGCGCGAGTGGGGCCACGTCTGCCTGGTCCTCAGCCCGCATCAGGAAATCAAGGTCTTCGCCGGCGGCGCCCAGACGTTCGCCTTCGGCCACGGCCGCTGGCGGGTCCTCGACCCCGCCTCCAAATTCGCCCTCTGGCGCGACGCCGTGGCCGACGAGAGGCTGGCCAGAGTCCTCTTCCAGACGGCTCTGGAACTGTCCGAGGAACGGCAGGGAGGCCTCCTCGTCGTCGTCCCCGATCCCGATCTGGTGACCGGTCGGCTGATCGCGCCGGAAGACGTCCTGGATTTCGAAAGCGAGGAAGTCCCCGCGCCGGTCGTCTCGACCTCGCCTTCGCTCCACGACCTCGACGACGATTGGACCGCGATCCTGGGCGCCGGACGCCGAGGCGAGCCTCTCTCCAAACGGACGATCCACTACCTGGCCGCCGGTCGATCGCTCCTGACGATGGACCCTTCGGTCGTCGAGGCCCTCGCGTCGCTCGACGGCGCCCTGGCGGTCGACGGCGAGGGGCGGCTCCTCGCCTTCGGCGCGATTCTCCGCCACGACGTTCCGGCCTCCGGCGCCGGCCCACGCGTCCCTTCGCGCGACGTGGCGGAAGGCGCCCGGACGACCGCCGCGATGGTCGCCAGCCGCTTCGGGCCCGTCCTCAAGATCAGCGAGGACGGCGTCGTCTCCTGCTTCCTCGACGGCGACCGCGTCTGGGATTTGTGACTTGCCGCCGCCCGCCGACTTCCCCGAAAATAGAGCCGATGCGACAAGGCGATTTCGGAAGCAGGCGGGAGACGCGATGACGGACGCGAAGGATTACGGGAAAGAACTCGAATTGGCGAAGAACCTGGCGCGCGAGGCCGCGGAACTGGCCCTGAAACGCTCCCACTCCGTGACGCCCGTCGAGAAGGCCAACCTCAGCTACGTGACCGACCTCGACCGCGACCTTGAACAGCTTATCCGCCGTCGACTCGCGGAGGCCTTCCCCGACGACCGGATCACCGGCGAGGAATACGCCCCCCAGGGCGCCGAGGGCCCCCGGCGCTGGTCGATCGACCCAATCGACGGCACGGGCAACCTCGTCCACGGACTGCCGCTCTGGGCCGTCAGCATCGGCCTCATCGACGACGGCGTCCCGGCGGTCGGCGTGATCATCGTCCCGCCGCTGAACGAGCTGTACTGGGCCGTCCAAGGCCACGGCGCCTGGCGCGACGGCGAGCGACTCCACGTCCGCGACGCCGACGCCTTCCACGAGCAGGACAACGTCTGCCTGGGGACCAACGCCATGCGCAAGGTCGACCCGCGCACGATGCCTGGCCGGCTCCGCGACCTGGGGAGCGCCTGCTGCGAGCAGATCTTCGTCGCCGCCGGCAGGCTCCAGGCGTGCGTCTTCCTGGGCGAGCAGACTCACGACGTCGCCGCGGGCGTGGTGATCTCGTCGGAGGCCGGCTGCGCTTACGGGACCCTTGATGGAGAGAAGCTCACGCCGGCCGACGTCGTCGCGCGGACGCCGATTGCTACGCCGACGTTCGTCGCCCCGCCTCGGCGACTGGAAGCCCTCCTGAAGACCGCGCGGGCCTACCCCGCGCCGAAGCTCTCCTGAACCGAACACCGCGAGAGAACGACGACGATGGGAAGCTGGGGCGTTAAGAGCTACGAGAACGACGACGCGCACGAAGCGCTCGACCGCGGGTTCGAGCGCGTCCACGGGGACGTCTACGACGACCTCATGGACGACCGCAATCCGATGACGTTGGAACAGGTCCAGAAGAAGCTGGCGAACGCCGAGACGCTGGCCGCGGCCCTTGACCTCTTTGAGTTCGAGGCCGGCTCCAATCGCGCCCACTGGGACGACCTGGATCGGCTGGGCTATGCGGGGATCGTCGTGCGCCACGTGGAACTCGGCGTGCCGACCCCGGCCGACGTGCTGGCGTCGGCGATCGCCTTCCTCGAAGGCGAAGACATGGACTGGGACGACGACGAAACCACCCGCAAACTCCGCCGCGAAAAGGAGCTTGCGCTGCTCCGGCGCGGGGCCGAAGGCTGACCGTCGCGGATTCTCCGACGGCCCTCGATCTGTACGTTATATTACATCCAACAGCCGGCTTCCCCACCGTGGGCGGCCTGCCGTCGGTTTCTTCGGGGCTCGCCTCGGGGACAGGCTGGACATGATCTTTTAGGACCTTGCCGCGTTGCGGCGGCAGCGATTGCACCTGCGAACGACCACGAACCGCAGCCGGCGGGAAACAGCCGGGATTTTCACTCTCGATCGTCAGTCCGGTTTTTCAGGAGCCTGCGACCGGGCCTCTTGATCTCGACTTCCCGGGGCGGCCACGCTATGGGAAAATCGGGCGAGGGAGGCCCGGGCCGACGTTTTTGGAACATTCATCGCCCGCCCTCGCGCCTCTTCCTTCTCCGAGAGAGCGGACCGATCCCGAACGTGACGCACCTTCACAACTCCGTGGAGCTTGAACCCTCCACCGCGTCGGCCCCTGGCGACCACCTCGCGGCTGCCTGGCGGCGCGAGTCGATGTTGGTCCTCCTGATGCTGGCGCCGACGCTGGCGGCGATCTGGACCGTCCCCTGGTTCACCACCCAGGACGGCCTGGCCCACCTCTACAACGCCACGATCCTCGTCGACTCCCTCCGGGGCGGCCCCGTCTTCGGCGACTCCTACGAGGTCCGCTGGGATCCGCTCCCGAACTGGGGAGGCCACCTGACGCTCATCGGCCTGCTGGCGATCGTTCCCCCCCGAACGGCCGACCGCATCATGACCAGCCTCACGCTCATCGGCGTGGCCCTGGCCGTGGCCTGGCTCCGGCGTCGGACGGTCTCGGATGCCGAGCCTCCCTCCAGGATCGCGACCGCTCTCGCGGCCCTGTCAGCCCTGAGTTTCTCCTGGCTGATGGGGTTCGCCAGCTTCCAGCTCGGCGTCTGCCTCTTCGCCGTCACGCTGGGCGTCTGGTGGCCGTACCGCGACGAACTGCGGCCCGGGCGGATTGCGGCGCTCGCCGGACTGCTGACGATCGGCTACTTCTGTCATCTTGTCAGCGCGGGGCTGACCGTCTTCGCGATGGGGTTCCTGGCAGTATCGGCCCCCGCGCCCGATCGCACCGTATTCTGGCGGATGCGCGTCCGTCGGCTGGCGGTCTGCTTCGCTCCGCTGACCGTACTCGTGCTCGTCTATCTCCGATTAGCCCAACGCGGCGGAACGATGGCGCCGAGGTTCGCCAAGCCCGGGGATCTGCTGACCCTCTCCGGCTGGATGGGACGCATCGGGTGGGTCGACCCCGTCTCGTTCGCGGTCAAGAACATTCTCCCCTTCACCGAACGCGCGGGTGCGGCGTTCCTCGCGTTCAGCCCCCTGGTCTGGTTGACGGGAGCGGCGGTGCTGCTGATGCTGGCCGCGATCTGGTCACGCATCGGCGACGGGACGCACGTCGGCGAGCGCCGGGCTTGGCTGGGACTGTCAGCCGCTCTGCTCGCGGCCGGGATCTTCGGTCCCGACTCGATGGGGGCCGGCCACGGCGACTATCTGCCCCAGCGGATCACGCTCCTTGCGCTGGTCTCGGCCGTCCCCACGATCGGCCCGTACTCACGGTCGCTGCTCGGCCGGCTCGGCGGCGGCGCGATCTTCGTCGCCCTGGCGATGCAGGCCGTGAGCGTCTGGGACTATGCCGTCCATGCCCAGAAAACCGTCGCCCCGATCACGGAGTCGGCCCCCCAGGTCGGCCGCGGCGTCCGCATCGCGGCGCTGCTCGGCGATCTTCGAACGCGGTTCCGGGTTAATCCCGTGCTGCACGCCCCCGACTGGCTGGGAGTCGTCGGCGGCAACGTGGTCTGGAACAACTACGAAACGCGCCACTACTACTTCCCCGTCCAGTTCAAGCCGGGCCTCGTCCGACCGGACTCGATCCAGTTGGAGGAGATTGCGCTGGCCGTCCCACCGCGTCGGCAAGAGGGCGTGTCGCTCTGGGATGGGGAGTTGAGCCGCGCCCATGACGCAGTCGACGTCGTCGTCGCCTGGCGCAGCTATCCTGAGTTGGACGCCGTCACGGCCCGCTGGTTCGAGCCCGCCGAACGTCTCGGCGACGTGACGATCTGGCGTCGCCGAGACGTTCGCTGATCGAGCATGCCGGATTACTTCGAGTCCTTCTGCTTCGTCAGCTCGAACAGGTAGATGTCCGAGCCGTACGGGTTGAAGTCCACCGGACGGTCCTGCCCCGGCGCACCGATGTTGACGGTGAGCTTCTCGCCCTCCAGCTTGTAGACCCCCTTGGCGGACTTCCCCTTGGCCTCGCCGGGGCCGTCGTTGATCTCGATGGTGAGGGCCGGGTGGGGCTTCGCGGCGGCGTCGACGACGACCTTGCCCTTGTACTCTTCACCGTTGACGTTGACGTTGATCGACTCGCCCTTGATGATCCATTTCGCCTGGATCTGGGCGTCGTCGCGGGCCGACCAGACGCCCTGAACCGACTTGAGCGCCGGCGGGAGCGGAGCGTCGTCGCCGCGCGTTACGACGACCGCCGAGGCCGCAATGGTCGTGAGCACGGCGAGCCGAAGGGACTTCGTAATCGAGAGCATTTGCTGAATCTCTCCGAGGGTCGGGAGGGGAAATGCACGGCGCGCTGCGCCGAGGGGGGATTGGACCACGTCGCGCGGGATGTTGACAAGCCCGCACTCCGATGTGGCCTCGGGTGGACGGGTCTCGCCAGTCCGGGCAATGACGGAGTATCCTTGGAGAAGATCCCGAAGGGCGGACCTACGCCCGGCGCCCCTCGTTTGCGAGTCTCCTGGGAGCGGCCGACCATGCGGCGAACCGAATGCGTTCGACGAATCCTGGTCGTCGCGGCGGTCCTCATCGCCGGGACCGCAGGAGCGCGCCGCGTCGAAGCCCAGACGCAACGACGCTCCGGTCGCAACGACCCCCGCGTCGGCGCAGCCCGCGCCACGCCCTCGTCGCGACCTCCCGCGACCGCCGCGGAGCCAACGCAGCGCGACCCCGTCCGACCCGGAGACGACGACACCTTCCGACCCACGGTGATCGTCCGACGCGGTCATTCCCAGGGGACCGGAACGATCATCGCTTCCGAGGCCGGCCAGAGCCTGGTTCTAACCGCAGCCCACGTCCTCCGCGACGAGGGCCCGATCTCGGTCGAGCTGCACCGTTACAACATCGGCCTTGAGAAGACCACGGGAGGAGCCTGGCCGCTGGTCGCCGCCGCCGAGGAGGCCGCTTCCGACCCGGCCGCGGATATCGCCCTGCTCCGCTTCCGGGAGCACTCGCCGGTCCCCTTCGTCGCGCGGCTCTACGACGGCGATCCCGAGAGAATTCCTCCCGAGTCGCTCGCCACGTCGTTGGGGGTCGACCTGGGCGCCCGGCTCTCAAGTTGGAACACGAAGATCGTCAAGTCGACCCGGCTTCAAATGGAAGGCGAGGGCTGGGGGCGGCCGTTCCTGATCACCCTGAAGATCCCCGAGCACGGCCGATCCGGAGGCGGTCTCTACCTGGAAGGGGGGCGACTCGTCGGCGTCTGCGTTGGCCACGCCGAACTGGTCGAGGGCCGGCGAATGGGGATCTTCTCCTCCATCGAGAACATCCGCCGACTGATCCGCGAGAATAAGCTGGACGCCCTTGTCGACCGTTCACAATCACGGCTCGCAGCCCCGCCAGCTCAAGAAGGCGAGGACAAACGGCCGCCGACCGACCCAGCCGGCGCGACGGCCCTCAACGGCCGCCAATAGCGATCCGAACGACGAACATGATCAGAGCGGCCACCGCCGCCAACGAGGAAACGGTCGAATTCTGGTCGAGATAGCCGACCAGCATGATGAACAGGGCGCTAGCCAGGCCCACACTCGCAGCCGACCGGATCGGTTTCCACCGAACCTCCTCCGTCGACCTGCGTCGAACCTGCTCCAGCTCCCTCGACCATCGCGGTTGCTCGTCGCCGTCGACGCTGCGGGAACCGTCCCAGGCCTGCGGCTTCAGCTCGGCCGTGTTGATCGGCGAGGGTTGGAGCCCCGGCATCACGAGCCTGGGCGCCGGCGGCCGACCGGGTTTGCCGCACGAGGGGCAGAGCACCCACCCGCGCCAGGCTCCGGGGGTCCAGGCCAGCGCGGCACGGCAGAATGGGCAGTCGTAGCGTACGACCGTCTCCCACTGCATGTAAGCCATGCGTGGTCTCCCGACTGAAATCGACATCCAGCATTCATCCGCACGACATCAATCACGATACCCGGTTCTCGCCTTGATAGGAAGGTCCCGACGAGCCTCTTTCGAAGCAGTCGCCGCCGCGCGTACGATGGACGCTCCCCCAAACTCAGGAGACGACCATGCGCAGACCTCTCGTCGCCGCGGCCCTGGCCGCTGTCGCCCTCGCGTCCGCCGCGCGTGGGGCGGAGTTCCCCCGTTTCGAGACCCAGGAGATCGACCCTCACGTCGGCCAGGTCTGCTACGCCCTGGCCGTCGCGGATGTGGACGGCGACGGAAAGCCCGACGTCGTCGCGGCCTCCGAAGACGCCGTGGTCTGGTACCGCAATCCCACCTGGGAGAAGCACACCGTCATCCGCGACCAGACGCGTCGCGACAACGTCTGCATTCAGCCCCACGACATCGACGGCGACGGCCGGGTCGACTTCGCGCTGGGAGCCGGCTGGAAGCCGTCCGACACGACCCACGCCGGGACCTTGCAGTGGCTCGGCCGCAACGCCTCGGGCGAGTGGCAGGTCCACCCCATCGAGTGCGACGAGCCCACGATCCATCGGATCCGCTGGGGCGACCTCAAGGGAAACGGCAAGGAGCAGCTCGTCGTTCTACCGCTTCAGGGACGAGGAACGAAAGGGCCGAACTGGGGAGCCGGGACTGGCGTGAACGTGCAGGTCTACGATGTTCCTGGCGACCCGACCCATCCGCACTGGATGTCGGAGGTCGCCGAGCACCGGCTGCACACCGTCCACAACGCCCAGGTCGTCGATCTGCTCGGCAAGGGCGGCAACCAAATCGTCGCCGCCGCCTGGGAAGGGGTCTTCGTTCTCGACCGCGACGCGCAGAGGACCTGGACCCACACGCGGATCGGGACGGGCGATGAGGCGGGGGAACCGTTCAAGGGCGCCAGCGAAGTCAAGGTCGGCCGCCTGGCCGATGGTTCGCGGTACGTCGCCACGATCGAGCCCTGGCACGGTAATCAGGTGGTCGTCTACACGCCTCCCAAACAGGCCGACGCTTTGTGGACCCGCAAGGTGGTCGCCGCCCCTGTGACCTGGGGCCACGCGATCTGGTGCGCCGATCTCGACGGCGACAAGAACGAAGACGTCGTGGTCGGTCAGCGCGACCCGAACCCGGCGGGCTCTTCGACCCCGAAGGGGCCGGGCGTGTTCGTCCTGTCGCCGCGCGTCGGTGCCGAGGGCCTCGCCTTCGACCGCCACGCGATCGACGACGGCGGCATGGCCTGCGAGGACGCACTCGCCGCGGATCTCAACGGCGACGGCCGCCCCGACCTGATCGCCGGCGGACGAGCCACCCACAACGTGAGGATCTACTGGAACCGTCCGTGACGTTCCTGTGAACCGACCCCTCGGACGGTTGAATTCGGGGGAGGATCCGCGACAATCAAGCCCTTCGGAAGATCCTCCCCCAGACACAACCCGAGGCGAACGCGGATGGCCTACTTACCCAGCTTGCTGGTGATGCTGACGATGGCGACCACCTCCCAGACCCAAAGCGCGCACCCGACCGTGGAATTCGTCGCGCACCGCGGCGAATCGGCCGACGCGCCCGAGAACACCCTGGCCGCGTTCAACCTGGCCTGGAGCCGGGGCGTCAAGGCCATCGAACTCGACGTTCACCTCTCGCGCGACGGCGTCCTCGTCGTCACCCACGACCCCGACGTCAAGCGCGTCACCGGTCTTCAGCGCAAGATCAAGGAAGCCGACTGGAGCGAGTTGAAGGACCTCGACGCCGGCCGCTGGAAGGACCCCAAGTTCGCCGGCGAGAAGCTGCCGACGCTCGAACAGGCGCTGGCCACCATCCCTGACGACGCCCGCTGCTACATCGAGGTCAAGACCGGCCCTGAGTCCGTCCCCGCCCTCGTGAAAGCCGTCCGCAAATCCGGCAAGAGGCCCGAGCAACTGCCGGTCATCACCTTCCACGCCGACACGCTCGCCGAGGCCAAGAAGCAGCTCCCCGAGCTGAAGATGTACTACCTCGCCAGCTTCAAGACCGATCCCAAGACCAAGGCCGTCACTCCCACCCTCGACGAGCTCATCGCCAAGGCGAAGGAGATCAAGGCCGACGGACTCGACCTCGACTTCAAGGGCCCGATCGACAAGGCCTACGTCGATCGCGTCAAGGCGGAGGGCCTGGGCTTCCTCGTCTGGACCGTCGACGACCCCGCCGTCGCCCGCCGAATGATCGAGGCCGGCGTCGAAGGGATCACGACCAACAAGGCCCAGTGGCTCAAGGACCAGGTCAAGTCCGACTGAATCCTGGAACGAGGCCACTCCGCCGACCGTTGGGCGGAGGAGAACAGGGACGGGCGTTCGGCCGCCGTCGTCCCCCCATCGTCGTAGGGGCGCCCCTCGTGGGCGCCCGATCGCCATCAGATGTCTGGCTGCCGTTGGATGTCGCCGACGATCAGGGCACCCACGAGGGGTGCCCTACGAATTGGGACCACCCGATCGGTTGGTACCCTGTACCCTAGACACCCGCCCTGGGCTCGGCCTTCCAGCCGTAGCCGTGCCACTGGAAGTCGTGCGAGCCGTCGTCGTACAGGTCGTAGACGCCGTACCCTTCGCCGAAGCCCTGGTAGGCTCCCCACCACCACGCGGCGCAGACTGCGGCGTTGCAGTAAAAGTCCACGTTGCGGATGCGGCAGGAATCCATCAGGTGGAGATGCCCGCTGAGGCAGACCTTGACATTCGGGTGCGACGACAACAGGTCGAGCAGTTCCGTGCCGTCGGTGTGCATGTCGCCACAGTTGACGAAGCCTCCCGTCGTTGCGTCCTTGCGTCGCTTGTAGAGAGCCATCGCCGAGAAAATCGGCACGTGCGACATGTACAGGATCGGCGTCGTTGGGGGCGTGTCTCTGAGCTCGCGCTTCAGCCAATCGAGCTGGGCCTCATCAAGAAAGGCGGCGAAGCTGACGGGCGTCGGTCCCGGCTGGATGCTGTCGATGACGAGGAACTTCCAGCCCGCCTTCGTGAAGCTGTAATACCGGTCGGGCATGCCGGCCGCGTCGATCGTCCACTTCTTGCCGAAAAGCGGTTCGTCCCCCCGGGTTTCCGCCTTCCCCTTATCCCATCCCCAAACGTCGTGGTTGCCGACGCATGAATAGACGGGGATGGAACACTCCGCCTTGAGAACGCTGCCGTAAAGGTCCCAGATGACCTTCGTCCGGTCGTATTTCTGCTTGAAGCAGTCCATCACATGGTCGCCGCCGAGCAGGATGAAGTCCGGTTTCGGATTCAGATCCTGGACGTGGTGAAGACAGGCGGCCATCCCCTCCGCGCCTCGATCTTCCGGCTTGACGTGGACGTCCGTCAGATGGGCGACTCGCAACACGCGTTTGCGGTCCGGGCCGGGTGGCGCTGCGATCAACGCTGATCCGCCCAGGATCCCCGCCGCCCCCAGTCCGCCCGACGCCGCCAGGAAGCCACGTCGCGTCTTCGCTTCGCCGGGCCGAATGATCTCGTTCGCCATCAAACCGGATCTCCTCTCCCGAGAGCCAGGGCCCAACTGAGCCACTGTCGCGGAGACGATGTTAAACCTCCCCTGCCCGCCTCCACGAGAAAAAACCGGAGATCTGCCTGGCGGCCAATCAAAAGGTGCGATCTTGGACCACGTTATGAGTAGAGGGCGCGTGCGGCCGCCCCTCGATCGGAGATTCAGGAGACATCCGATGTCTGGGCTACCCCAGCACTCCTCGCTCAACTCCATCGAAGCAAGACGGCGCTGGGCGCCATCGCCACGCTGGCGTGGCCATGAACCGACATGGGAGACTGCGCGACCGTCGCCGAGTGCATGGCCACGCCAGCGTGGCTATGGCCCCCGAGTCCAACCTTCGATCCAGAAACGGCGTCTGGCGGGTGCTGCCGGTGTTGAGCAAGCAGCATCCCTTTTCCTGGCGAACGAAGCCGTCGAGCGATGCGTGGCAATCCCTGACGAGGAAACCCTTTACGGGCCTGCGGCATCGCCGGCGAGGTTGAAAACGAAGCCATTTCGGCTTCGCCCCCACCGTCCTTGCATCTTCGAAAGGGCGGCAACGGCTGAGGCGACCATCCTCCATCCGAAGACGGGTTCAGCGAGCCGGAGCCTGGTCGCGCGGCGTCGACTCCAACGATCTGTCGCTCGGAGTCAGCGGGAGACCGGCGAAATCGTAAAGATGTGTGGAGTTGCGTCGGAATTGGTCGATCGAAGCCAATCCCACGAGGCGGAAATTACGGCTCAGATCGCTTCCGCGAAAGGGTTTGCGTCGATCGGGTTCGTCCCGTCGTCCGGTGAAACGAACCCGATCGCGAGGGCCGGGTCAATGCTTGCCGTGAAAACCCCGGCGGCGTTGAGCGCTGTAGCGCTGAAGCGCGTCCTCAATGACGTTCCGGGTGCAGTCGGCGGACTGGATCTCGTCGACTTCAACGCTCTTGCCTTCGAGGTACTTGTAGTCCTGGAAGAAGCGGCGGAGCATCATCAGGCGGTGGGGGGGGAGCTCAGCGGCTTCGTGGAAGCTGTTGAATTCCGGGTCGCCGACCGCGACGGCGAGGATCTTATGGTCCTTCTTGCCGGCGTCGACCATCGTCATCAGGCCGATCGCCCGAGCCGTGACGAGGGTCATGGGTGCGACGGCTTCCTGACAGAGGACCAGGACGTCGAGCGGGTCGTCGTCCTCGGCGTAGGTCTGGGGGATGAAGCCGTAGTTGGCCGGGTAGTAGACCGCCGAGTAGAGCACCCGGTCGAGGCGGAGCAGACCAGTCTGCTTGTCCAGCTCGTACTTGACGCTCGATCCCATGGGGATCTCGATCAGGGCGTTGAACTCCAGCGGCAGGTGCTCGCCGGGTGTGACGTCGTGCCAGGGATGCAGCATGAGACGGGAATCCGGATTGTGGGTAGAACGTTATTCGAGCGTGGGGTCGGTTCAGTGGCGTTCGTCGAGGGCTTCGGCCTGGTGACGAGGGTTGAAGGCGTCGTCCTCGGGAAGATACCCGAGAATCTCGGCGGCGTCGGCGAGATCCCAGAGTCCGCCGTGATTGCGCGAGACGCCGTTGACGACCAGAAACAGGCGGTCCTCGATCTCGGCCTCGACGGCGGCGTCGAAGAGGCGGACGAGGTCGCCGTTGGAGAGCCAGAGCTTCTTCTCCCAGTCGTCCTTGAGCCCCTCGGGCCGGTTCGCCCCGTGCTGGACCCATCCCAGACGAAGGGCGATGAAGGTGACGTCAAAGGCCTGGGCCAGGCTCTTGCCGAACCGCTCGCCGGCGTACTTCATCGCTCCGTAGATCCCCGAAGGGCGAGGCGGCTCCTCGGCCGTGATCACCTCGGGTTCCTCTTCGCGAAGTCCCGTCATGACATGGACCGAACTGGCGTAGACCAGCCGCTCGACGCCGGCCAGTGCGGCGGCGTTGAAGACGTTCGCCAGGGCGTCGAGGTTGGACTCGCTCAGCTCGGCGAGGGAGGCGTGTTCGTCGGGGTTCGCGGCCAGGTGGACGACGGTGTCGACGCCGTGGAAGTGGGTGATCCATTCCTCGTCGAAGACGCTCAGGTCGACCTTGAAAACCTCGGCGTCGTCCTCTCCGGGCTCGGCGTCCAGGAGGATCAGGTCGTAGACGTCCTCCCAGGCGGCGCGGAGTTTCCGGCCGATGTTGCCGCAGGCCCCCGTGATGAGGACGGTCCTCGGTTCGTCGTCGATGTCGAACTCTTCGAGTTCTTCCTCGGGGTTGAAGCCTTCCTCGTCGTCGAGCAGGTCTTCGGGGTCGATGATCGGCAGACCGCCGTGGAGCGGGGGCATGAACCGCGGGCTTCCGGGCTCGGGGCCCCGGGTCGGGTCATCCATGGGGTCGGGCTGCATGGTCCGCTCCTCATCTCGGCCCGGGGCGCGGCGGCCCCCCGCCGCGGGGGCGCTCCGCCCGGTCGGGGCGAAAAGCCTAATCTACCATCTTCCCGCCCCCTCCGCACCCGACCGGCGAAGTTTCGGCTTCGGATCCAACCCCACGGCGGCCCCTTCCGCCGGTGGTGGTCAAATGTTATCATTCATGGAACGACCTCGGCCGGAAGCGGTCGTCTCCAGCGAATCCGCTCGATCCGAACTAATAACGGCGTGCGGCGATCGAAAGGCATGTCGAGGAGGTATCCTGATCATGTCATACGGCGGAACGAGCGATCCCTCGGGCGTGCAGGTGACGTTCTTGGACCAGACCGGCGCGAAATCGGTGAAGGCGGTGATCGCATTCAGCGTGCCCGTCAGTCGGATCATCCCGAACATCATCACCAAGATGAACCTGCCGGCCACCAGTCCCGACGGCCAACCGATGAGTTACGCGCTCGATCATAAGGAAGGCGGCCGGCGGCTGCTGGAAAACTGGACCCTCGTGGACGCCGGCATCCGTGACGGCGATCACCTGATCGTCTATCCCGAGGTGGTGGCGGGTTAGTCCGCCTCGGCGGCTCAACGCGACGAAGGCGGAGGGAGCAGGCGACCCAGCCCAGCCGATACGGACCCACGACCATGCACGACTCGCCGCGACTGCGACGGCTTCGCAACGACCTGGCAGCCCTCGAAAGGCTGAAGGCCGAGAGTTCGGTCTTTGAGTTCAAGGCTCAGGGCGACCCGCCCCACGCCTACCGAATCCGATTCAAGGGAAGAGGCCTGCACCGCGAGGGGGGCCGCGTTCGGCCCCAGACGATGCACGAGGTCGAGATCAAGCTCGGCTCCTCGTATCCTCGAACGATCCCCGAAATCCGCTGGCTCTCGCCCATCTACCATCCGAACATCTCCGAGATCGGGATGGTCTGCCTGGGGGGCTACGGCACTCACTGGGTCCCCAGCGTGCAGCTCGATGAGCTCTGCACGATGCTCTGGGACATGGTCCGGTACCACAACTTCGACGTCCGCAGCCCGTACAACCGCGACGCCGCCCTCTGGGCCGGCAACCAGACGGCCGTCCCCTTCCCGACGGACCCACGGCCCATCCGCGACCTTCGCGAGGCCATGGGCCGGATCGAAGGGACCTCCGGCGGTCCTCAGCGGTTCGCAACCCCTGTGCAAGCGCGTGGACTCCTCGGCGCTGCGGCCGCCGCCGGAGAGGCCGTCGACCGGGTCCGGCGATTCCTTGAACGTCGCAACCGACCGGCCGACGACGAACAGGCTCCGACCTCGCTCGCGTCGATGACGCAGCCGCTCGACGACGGCGTCCTGATCCTGGAGTCGACCGTCGACGAGGCCGTCGCCCCCATCCCGCCGGCCCCGGAGCCCGAGGCCGACATCCTCTTCATCGAGTGAGCCGGCCGGCCGGACCAACAGACCCATGACGACGCAGCCGCCCCTCGACGAAGCCCCCCTGCGCATCGACGACGACGACCGCTACAGCCGGCTCCGCCTGATCCCCTGGTGGCGTCAGGAACGGCTCGCCGCGGCGAAGGTTCTCGTCGTCGGCGCGGGAGCGCTCGGCAACGAGGTCCTGAAGAACCTCGCCCTCGTCGGCGTCGGAACGACCTACGTCATCGACCTGGACTCGGTCGAACCGTCGAACCTGTCGCGGTCGGTTCTCTTCCGGGCCGAGGACGGCGGGCTTCCCAAGGCCGTCGTCGCCGCTCGTCGGGCCGGCGAGTTGAACCCGGAAGTCGCCTTCATCCCGATGCATGGCGACGTCATCACGGATCTCGGGCTCGGTCTGTTCGCCCATGTCGACCTGGTCATCGGCTGCCTGGATAACCGCGAAGCCCGGCTCTGGGTCAACCGCCAGTGCTGGAAGGTCGGCCGGCCCTGGATCGACGCCGGCATCCAGGAGATCCAGGGGGTCGTGAAGGTCTTCACGCCCCCGGCCTCGGCCTGCTACGAATGCACGATGACCGAGCGCGACTACCAGCTTCTGAACCTCCGCTATAGCTGCCCCCTGCTCCGTCGGGACGACATTTTGGCCGGCAAGGTTCCGACCGCGCCGACGATCGCCTCGATGATGGCCTCGCTCCAGGTGCAGGAGGCCCTCAAGCTGCTGCACGGGATGGCCGTCGCGGGGGGGACGGCGATGGTCTTCAACGGCGTCGGCAACCAGTTCTACACGACCAAGCTCCCCTTCCGCGAAGACTGCCTCAGCCACGAGACCTACCCCCAGCCGATCGAGCTGGCGATTGGAAACGACGCCACCGTCCGCGACCTGTTCAACGCGGCGGCCGACGAAGGGCTCGAAGGGCCGGCCTCGCTGGCCCTCGATCGTGAGTTGGTGGAGGCCGTGGAATGCCCGCGCTGCGGCGGCCGCCGCGAGCTGATGCGGCCCCGGACCACCGTCCGTCAGGCCGAGGCTGAGTGCCCAGACTGCCGTCAGCCGGGTCGGCCCGTGGTCGTCAGCGCGATCGGCGAGGATTCTCCGCTGGCCTCGCGGACGCTGGCCCAGGTCGGCGTCCCCCGGTTCGACGTCGTTCGGGTCGACGGCGGCGGCTCGTCGCGGTTCTTCCTGCTGGCCGGCGACCGCGACGGCCTGGGCTCAGGATGGGGGGAACGCCCTTGAGCCAGGACGGCGGCGACGAAATGGTCTTCGGCGAGGTCCGGTTCCGCGAGCCGGCCAAGATGCGCCGGCCCGACCGCGATCCCAGGCTCGCCTGCGTCGCCTGCCAGACCCCCGGCCCCGGCGACCTGCCTGTCTTCCTCGACCTCGCTCCAGCCGACGCCATCGAACGCCACGCCCTCTCCGACACGACCGTCGAACTGGGCGGCGTGCTGCTGGGCAAGGAGTGCGTCGACCCGACCGACGGCGCCCCCTTCGTCTGGATCACCCAGGCGCTGGAGGCCAAGCATTACGCCAACACTCAGGCCAGCTTCACCTACACTCACGACTCCTGGGAAGAGATCACCCGCGAGCGCGACCGGCTCCACCCTGACCTCGACGTCGTCGGCTGGTATCACACGCACCCGAACTTCGGGATTTTCCTGTCGCATCACGATCTGTTCATTCACAAGAACTTTTTCGACCAGCCCCTTCAGACCGCGTACGTCGTCGACCCCATTCAGGGGACGCGCGGCTTCTTCCAGTGGTCGGACGGGGGCATGGTGCAGGTGGGCGGCTTCCACCTCTGCGCCGAGCGTCACGAGCGGGCGGCGCTCTCGCGGTTGGCGGACCAGTTGGAGAACCTCCCCGGTTCGCCGGCCGGAGGCATCGGCGCGTCCCTATCTCCTCGCCTTGAGGCGGAGCTGATCAAGATGCTGAATCGACCCGCCCCCTCCCGCGTCGCGCCCGGCGACGGACTGGCGTTGGCCGCGTTCCTCGGGTTCCTCGGAACGATGGGCCTGCTCATGCTCGCGGGGCTGGGGCTCTGGCTCCACTACGTGGACACTCGCCTGAGCGAGCAGTCGCACGCCCTGACCGTTCTGGCTCGGGAAGTCGAAGAATCGTCGGCTGGCCGCCGGGCTGCGCACGACCTGATGCTGGAGAAGATCGGCGACGCGAACCCCGAGACGTTCCTGGCACGCTTTGAGAAACTCGCCCAGGCCCGTGATGAGGCCCGCAAGCAACTGGCCGATCAACGTTCCGCCACCGAGGTTCTCGGCGCCCGGCTGAAGGAACTCTCCGAGAAGGCCGGCGGCCTCGAGGCCGAATTGGCGGCGACCCTGAAATCGCGAGAGGTCTTCGAGTCCGAGGCCAAGGAGGCTCCCAAGCTGCGGGATGAGGTCGAGGAGCTGAAACAGGCCCTCGACGACGACAAGCGTGAACTCACCGATCAGCGCGCGATCCTCAAGTCGGCCGAAGGCGAGCAAGCCGCCAAAACGTATAAAGACCTCAAGTTCTATACGCTGACCACCTGGATCGGAGCCCTGACCTCGGCCTTGCTCGCGGTGACGGCCGTCTGGCTTTATGTTCGTCCCCAGCTCTCGACGTCGGTCGACAATGCCGACGCCGCCCGGCGTGCGCTCTGACGACGGCCGACTGGAATCAACCGGCGAGAGCGGACTCGGTCTCGTGGATCAGCTCGTCGAGGACGGGATCGCTCGCCCCTTGGTCATCACGCCAGCGGACGGCCTGCGCCAGCCAGGGTGCGGCGTCGGCCTTCCGTCCCAGCCGGGCGTCGGTCAGGGCGAGCACGACGAGGTCGAATCCGTTCCAGGCTTCGTCCAGTTCCATCGACCGCCGAGCCGCCGCCTGGGCGTCCTCGAAGGCGCCTACCCGACAGAGGGAGAGCCCGAGAGTATTCCAGTAAGTCGGGCTGTTAGGATCGCCCTCGGTCGCCATCCGGGCCAGGTCGACGGCCTCCTCCCGATCGCTCGGCGCGGGGTCGGGACGAACCGCGAGCAGCCAGGCGAGATCGTTGGCGCAGTCGAGTCTGCGGCGGCGCCCCGAGGGCGTTTCCCGCCCTGAGTCGGCCAGGCCCGCGAGCAAGTCGTAGGCGTGTCGACGGGCGCCGGCGGCGCTCTCGAAGTCCCCGCTCTGCCGAAACCCTCGCGCCAGGTCGATGTAGCGCGCCGCCATCTTCTCCTCAGCCGGCGCGAGCTCCAGAGGCGTCGTTCCGGGAAGGTCTCGGCTGAACGCATCGGTGAAATCCGCCCCGTCGCTGAAATAGACCGTGGGCAGCCGGAGAACCGAGCTCAACGCCCCAGCGCCGACGAGAATCGGCATGATCGAGAAGCCGTTGAACATAATGTCGCCGAGATAGAGCGTAATCGAGCCGACCAGCGCTGCGAGACTTCCGACGTCTGGCTCGAACCATCGCCGCGCAGGGAACTTTCGTATGAAGACAAGGCACGGCAGCACGCTGATCATGAGAAAGGACAACACGCCAACGGTGCCGAACACCCCGAACATGATGATCCAAAGGCCGTCGGTGATGGAGATGTCTCTTCCGTACTCGTCCATCACGCGCGACCGCCCGAATCCCCCCCAACCGAAAACGGGCCTCTGAACGGCCTTGGCGATCAAGATGTCCTCGTTCTGGAATCGGAATTCCAGCGACTGCGCCCTGTCTTCGCTGAAGTTCTTCGCGAGAAAGGTGATCAGGCCGTTGTAATCCCAGTAGTTCCCCACGCGGACGCCGATATATGCGAAACACGCCAGGGTCCAGAGAACCATCAAGACCCGTCGATTCATCCGGGCGCTCAACCACAAGATGGAGAGCGTGAATCCCAGGAGAAAGGTCGCACCGCTCGAACGGCAGAGGAGGGTCGTCACGATCAGGATCGGGAGGAGGATGGACCCGAAGGGAATCCCCATCACACGCTTCAGAACTCCCACCCGCCAGAGCCAGATCGAAATGAAGCAGGCGATCGCCATCCAGAGGCCCAGTTCCAGGCCGGTGTTCAAGAAGACGCGGGGTCGGAATCCCCCCAAACGGACCTCGGTATGGGCGTAGATCGTGTAGATCTTGACGGACAGGAATGGGCCGACGGCCATCTCCAGAAGACACAAGGGGACGTAGATGAGCCCCCCGACGGCGATCGCCACGCCGAGATTTCGTATATCCCGGGCCGAGTCGAAACACGCCCGCCCGATCAGGTAAGGAAGCCCTATATAGGTCAAGTTCCCATTCGCTGATGCGACGCCGTCGTAGAGACCGAGATCGTTGGCCAGCGAAGTGACGATTGGACAAAGCACGAAGATCGACGTCGGCAGATCCATCCAACTCGGCTTGAGGCGGGCGAATCGGTCCGGGACGAGAATCATCAGCGACAGGATGATCCCGTAGGAGAAGGCTGAGGTTTTCGTGTAATCCGGCAAACCGGAGATATTCAAGCCTGCCGAAGGAAGGAAAAGCCAGGACACGATGATCGCGATCTGCAGCGCCCGCCGCCACGGGAACAGCAAGAACAAGACGAGGCAAGCGGGTATCCAACCGATCAGGGCGAGGGGGATGAATATTTGCACGGTCGATCGATCCTGCTTCCCGCGGAAGGGAGCCTTGAGCCGGCGCGTTCCACAAAGTCGACGCCTCGTCCGACTCAAGCCTAGTTTCTCAAGTCGCTACTTGTGAAGCACGTCGTAGGTCGTCCCCCGCGAAAAGCCAGATGTCGCCCCCGTTGCGGCCGTCCACGCCTTCAATTGCCTGGTCGCCGAACCGATGCTATCTTTGGAATGAGACGGTTTTATCGATTCGGCGACCTCCCATTGCGACCGTTTTCAAGCCGTCGGCCGCCCTGCGTTGCTCGCATCGCCGGCCCCCCCGCCCCCCCTCGTCTGGAGGTTTGATGCAGCCGACGCGTGACAGCGGACGTTGGCCCGAGTTGGATGTTCTGCGAACTCTGGCCGTCGTCCTGATGGTCGGCAACCACACTGCGACCCGCGTGGCCGCATCCCCTCCCCCTTGGCTCGTCGACGCAGCCGATTTGGTCGGAAGCATGGCGCCCGTCGCCTTTTTCTTCCTGACGGGATTCGGCAACGGCATCCAATCGATCGGAAAACAGCCCGGAAACCGACTGCACCAGTTGATCAAGGTCGGGCTACTTCTGTTCGCCGACGTCTTCCTGTGGGTGTCGCCGTCGACCCATCTGGGACTCGACTTCCTCGCCTTCATCGGCCTCAGCGTTCTGCTCCTCAAGGAGCTTTCCAGACTGCCTTACAGCGGCCGCATTGCAGCGGCGGCGGCCGTCGCGGTGGGACTCGCGAGGTTTCTCCTGGGTCCGCTCGCTCGGCCGATGCTGCCCGATACGATGCTCGGCCACTCGGCGGGAGCTCTTTTGGGCGTTTCAGGACTCGCGGGACTGTCTTACCCGCCGGCCCCCTGGTTGTGTTATCCCTTGCTGGGCTATGCCTTGGGTCGTCTGGCGGCGCGATGGAGAACCCGGTTCGTCGATCACTGGAAAGGGGTCGCGTTGCTTGCCTCGGCGATCGGGATCGTCTCGACGGCTGCCGCGATGCTCCTGGCCTCGCGCGGGCTCATCATTTTCCGATGGGGGACCGTTTCGCTCACCTTCTTCATCGCCAGCCTGGCGGCCATCGGATTCCTCGCGGCGATCGCGATCGTCGCTGGCCGATCACCGGCGGCGAAGTTCCTGTCGACTGAGGCGCAGGCCAGTTTCGCCGTGGTCCCGCTGCACTATATGCTCCTGCACCTGCTGGACGCCGCTCTCGGTCCGGCGACAGGGTCGGCCTCCTACCTCGTGCGGTTCTTGACCGTCCTCGCGCTGAGCCTGATCGGAGCGTCGCTGGCGTCTCAGTTCAGTGCTCTGCTGAGAAGGCGAGGGGACGCCGCCGTCCAGACGGCCTGGCTGACGGTACTCGCAGCCTGTGCAGCCACGGCGATTCTCCTTGCCGTTCACCCCATGTCGGAGGCGTCCTCGACGGCGCTCCGCTTCGTGGCGCAGTCGATGCTATGCATCCTGCTGGGGCTTCCGATTCCCTCTCTGTCACCCAGTCGTCCAGAGCCACGCGTCTACGCCGAAACCGCCAGCCGCCACAATCCGGACAACCAGTAGAGCCGCCCTCGCCCCGACATCGCGCATTCCTTGGACCGGATTGTAAACTTGTTATGATGAAGCTGAGCGGCCCTGGCATGAAGCCGCGGTGGTTCACCGGGGCCCCGTCGAGCATCAACAGAGGAATACAACGATGCGATCCCGCGGCTACTGGTCGCCCTTGCTGGCGGCGGCGCTCCTGGCGATAGGAGCCGGACGCGAGGCCTCGGCGTATGACGTCTGGGTCGAGACCGTCGACTGGGTGCCGACGTCGAGCGTCGTGAGCGTCCCTTCGTACCTCGCGACCTCCTACGTCGTGCCGACGTCCTTCTCCGTGCCGACCTACTACGCAACGGCCTACGTGACCGAAACGGCGGCCGACGTCATCGTCCCCACGAGCTACGTCGCCAGCAGCTACGTCGTGCCGACCTATTACGAAACCCGCTTCCGTCGCAGCCTCTTCGGCCGACGTTGGATCCCAACCGGGACGCGGGCCGTTTACCCGACGACCTACACCACCTCCAGCTACTTCCCGACGACGCTGTATTACCCGTCGTCCTACGTCGTGCCGACGACGTTTTCCTCCGCGCCGGTGGTCGTCGACCGCGGCGTGGTTGCGACGGCTTACACGGCGCCCAGCACCTGCTGCGCCGACTCCGTGATCGCCTCGCCCACGTCGGTCCGCGTGGTCGCCCCCGAGTCGCCCTCAATCCGTCGGCCGGCCCCGTCGGCGAGCGCCGAGGACGATCTGAACGAAGCGCCCGCCCTCCCCTCGAACGTTCAGCCGCCTCCGGCTGCTCCGAAGTCGAACCGGCCGGCTCCCGTGCAGTCGCAGCCGAAGGCCGTCTTGCCCGAACCAGGCGAGATCAAAGGCGGCGAGCCCCCAACCCCGCCGGCCGCTGAGCGCCAGCAGTCGACGGTCCGCCCCAGCGCCGAAGAGCCGCCGGCTCCGACCACCCCGGCCAACTCCGAAGAGGTCTCCCCCGCCCCCGGCGATCTTGGGCTGAACACCCGTCGCGAGGCCATGCGGCCGGTCTACGATCCGGCTCGGAGTGTCGACCCGGCGCGTCGGAACGTCCTGTTCGGTCGGGTCCGTTCTCGCGACACGGGCGAGGTGGAAGAAGGCGTCCGCATCGTGGTCAGCAGCCGCACGGGCGTCTTCGAGGATCGGCCCGCGCACACGGACGCCTTCGGCCGCTTCGCCGTTCGCGTCCCCGACGGCGATTGGACCGTCCGCGTCACGATGCCGAGCGGTCGCATCTACGCGGTCAGCGAGATCACCGTCGACAAGGGCCTGATCGTCGACGCCGAGGGCCGGGACGTCCCGAGCCTGACCATCACGCGCTGACCGATCCCACCGTCGCCGATTCAGGCGGCCGACGCCCCCGTTAATGCGGGGCCGTCGGCCGTCAGGCTTCTCTCTCCGAGGTGCAGGATGTCCGACGAACTCGACATCGAGCCGGTCCGCCTCTGCGTGGCTTCCAGCGAGGCCGAGGCGACCTTGATCGTCAATCTTCTTCAGGACGACGGTATACCCGCGCGCTCCGACGCGACGCCGGCCAGCGGCGTCTTCGGCGGCCTCCCTTTCGAGTCCGGCCACAGCGTCTACGTTATGCCCTCCAACGCGCGCAGGGCTCGGGAAGTCCTCTCCAACTACCCTCACTTCCAGGACCTGAAGAACGTCCACGAACCGACCAGCGACTGACCTCGATCGCCCCCTCCGCGTCGGACTGGTCGTCAGCTACTTCCACCCCTTCGCCAGCGGAGCCGAGCGCCAGGCGCTGGCGCAGGGGGTCGAGTTGGTTCGTCGGGGGCACTCCGTCCGCGTCATCACGCGGTCGGTCCCCGGCTATCCAATCGATGACGAGGAGTACCGAGGTCTCCAGATCCACCGTTGGATCCGGACGTCGAATCGAGGGCCTCTCTTCGGCCTCTCGTTCGTCGCGGGGTTTGTCCGCGCGCTGCGGAGCCTCCGCGGCGAGTTGGACGTCGTCCACACTCACCAGGCGCTCTGGGAGGCGGTCTCGACGGGCCTGGCCCGACCGTTTCTGCGCGGGATTCCAACGCTCGTCCAGCCCGCCGCCTCGGGATACTACGGCGAGGCCCAGGAGTTGATGCGGACTCGCGGAGCCCCGTTGCTCCGACGCCTGATCCTGCGGAACACCCACTTCGCGGCGATTTCCGACGACATCGCCGGAGAGTGGTCCGCCCTGGGTGTTCCGTCGGACCGGATGACCCGAACGGCCAGCGGCGTCGACACCGAGGTCTTCCACCCCGGCCCGAGCGCCGTCGAGGCCGACCTGCTGCCGCGACCGCGAATCGTCTTCACAGGCCGGCTGCATCCGCAGAAGAACCTGCCGCTGTTGCTGAACGCCTGGGTCGAGGTTGCCCGACGCACGCCGGCGAACCTGATCCTCGTCGGCCCCGGCCCCGACCGCCAGCCGCTGACCGAGCTGGCCGAGTCCCTCGGCATCGCCGACCGCGTTCAGTTCGCGGGAGCCGTCCCCAGCCCCGCCGAGCATCTCCGCGCCGCCGACCTGTTCGTCCTCCCCAGCCTGGCCGAGGGGATGAGCAACTCGCTCCTGGAAGCGATGGCGACCGCCCTCCCCTGCGTCGTCTCGGGCGTCGGCGGCAACACTGATCTCGTCACCCCCGGCTCAACCGGCGTCCTCGTCCCTGCCCCCACCCCCGAAGCCTGGTCCTCCGCCCTGATCCGCCTGCTCGAAGCCCCAGAAGAGGCCCAACGCCTTGGCGCGAACGCCCTCACCCGCGTCGAGTCCGAATACTCGCTGCGGGCGGTGGTGGATCGTTACTTGGGGCTGTACCGTCGGCTGATTGCAGAGGCTCACTGATTGGGAAGGGCCATGTCTGGCAGCGAAGCGTTTGCGGGGAGTTTTTCGACGCGACACGCGGGCGACGACCTCAGAAACCCTTTCAATCTCCTTGTCGATCTGAGCTCGTTTGGATTTCAGAGCTTCCAGAGCCACCTGAGTCTTGGCCAGTTCGGCCTCCACCTGGGTTATGCAGCCGACTGCTCGCGCGATCCCGAAATCTCCGAATCCCGTATTCGCCGAAGCCCCTCTATCCAGCCGCAGCCCCCTCAAACCGTATGACCGGCACTTCTAGAATCTGGATTGGAGATTCTTCTCCTTCACCTCAAGATCCGTCTTCTACAATCTCCTTAACAGACACGCGCGGCGGTCCGGCGAGCATCGCCGCTCGCCTGCATGAGATTGCACCCTGATTGGCCGCAAGGCGCAACGAGATCAAACCTGCCATGATCGGGCGGCTGAAAGCTCCCATCGTCCTGGCCCACGGACTGTTCGGGTTCTCGCGGATAGGGTTCGGGCCGGTGACGCTGACCTCCTACTTCCGCGGCATCCCGGACGTGCTGCGCGCGGCGGGGAACCGCGTCCTGACGACGCGCGTCCATCCCATCGCGTCCATCGACTTCCGAGGTCGTCGCCTTGGGTACCGAATCGACACCTACTTCCCAGACGAGCCGGTCCACATCATCGGCCACAGCATGGGCGGGCTGGACGCGCGTCGGCTCCTCGCCGAGCCAGGCTGGCGAGACCGGATCCTGAGCCTGACGACCGTCGCCACGCCCCACATGGGGTCGATCCTCGCCGACTTCGCCAAGCTTCGGGCGGGACGGATCTATCGTCTCTTGAATGCACTCGGGATCGACTATCGCGGCTTCCTCGACGTCACCCGGCTGTCCATGCACCGTTTCGCCCGGAAATACGGGGCGATCGACGGCGTCCCCTGCTTCTGCGTCGCGGGCGAGCCCGAGGCGACCGACGTCTCCTGGCCGCTGCGAAGGCTCTACGAAGCGCTCGGCGAGATGGAGGGGCCCAACGACGGTCTCGTCCCGGCCGCGTCGGCCCTGGCCTTCGGGGAACCGCTGCCGGCGTGGCCGCTGGATCACCTTCGCCAGATGAACTGGCTGACCCACGCCCGCGAAGAATCGGACGCGGCCTACGTGCCGGCATACTACGGCCGGATCATCGCCAACCTGATCGACCTGGGCTACGGCGCCGATGAAGACGTCGAGGCTGTCGGAGCAGTCCCAGCCGCTCGAACCTCAGCCTGAGGCAGATCATCGGGAACGAGGAGAAAATGCGAACCCCCATCGCCTCGACCTCAGGTCGCGACGATGGGGGTTCGGTGATTTCTCGCGCTGAGCCGATCAGTTCGAGCCAGCGGCCCAGAAACCGAGCGCCGAGGACGACCGGCCGACTTTCCTGGTCGTGGCCGTGGAGGCGAACGCCTCGGCCATCGCCAGCGAGTTGATCGACGTGCTCGACGAAGTCCCAGTCGTCGGCGCGATCGTCGAGGTCTTGACGGCGATGGAAGCGGTCGCCGACTGCGCGGGGGTGACATTCAAGGTGTAGACCCCGCTGCTGGCTGCGTAGAGTTCGGGATTCCCGAGGAAGACGAACTGGAACTGGTGGGTCATCGCGGACAGGGTCGACGTCGTGTAGGTCGCCGTCGTCACGCCGTTCGACGTGGTCAACTGCGGGAAGGCGATCGGGATGCCGTTGTCCAGGATCATGACGCCGCCGGCGTTGTTCGAGATGTTCCCGGTCGCAGTTAACGTCGCGGTGAGCGTCACCGACTGGCCGAGGGTCGCCGACGTGGGGACGCTGGCAGTCAACGCGGACGCCCCGCGAACGACGACCTGCTTCGTGGTGGCCGTCGCCGAGCCGAAGTAGGGATCGTTCGTCCCGTCGTAGGTCGCCGTGACGACGTAGGTCCCCAGCGGCACGGGGGGGATGTTGTTGAAGACGGCGAGCCCATTGACCATCGTACCGCTGTAATTCACCGTCCCGATGTTGATCGAGACCTTACCCCCGTTGGGGACGGGAAGCCCAGCCATCGACGAGGCGGCGTTCACCGTAATCTTCAAAGCACCGCCGATCGCCCGCGGGTTGACGCTCGTCGAGACGGTCAGGACCGGCAACGCCTTGGCGACGCTCAAGGTCGTCGGCGTCGTGATCGAGTATCCGCCCGTGTAATTCGTGAACACGGCTCGATACTGGTAGCCGGACAGATTGAGCGTGGGGGTGAAGGTGTACCAGGTCTGGTTGGCGTTGTAGATATCGGCCCAGTTGGTTCCATCGCTGCTGAGCTGCCACTGCACGCCGCTGCCGACGATGGCGGTCGGGAGGGAGGCGGTCAGCGTCAACGGCACTCCGACGTAGGCGTTGGTGGTCGTCGCCGCCGCGGATTGGTTCGTCCCGCTGGTGGTGGCGCCGCTTCCGGCGGGCGTCGTCGTGGTCTTGGAAATCGAAGCGGAAGACGTCGCACCGGCGGCGTTAACGACGAGCTGGTAGACGGTGGAGCTGGCCGCGAAGAGCTCTGGGTTGCCCAGGAAGACGAACTGGAACCAGTGCGACCCAGCCGTCAGAGCCGACGTGGTGTAACTGGCGGTCGTGACGCCGTTCTGCGTGCTGAACTGCGGGAAAGCGATCGGCACCCCCGTGTCGAGGACGACGACGCCGCCTTCCATGTTCGAGATATTGCCCACGGCGGCCAAAGTGACCGTCAAGGTGACGGCCTGGCCGACCGTCGATTGGGCGGGGACCGAGGCTGTGATCGCGGACGTCCCTCGGACGACGACCTGGCTCGTCGTTGTGATCGCCGAAGCGAAATTCGCGTCGTTCGTCCCGTCGTAGGTGGCGGTGACCACGTACGTCCCCAGGGCGAGGGTCGGGATGTTGCTGAAGACGGCCTGGCCGTTCGTCAACGGCTGCGACAGGTTGTTCCCGCCGAAGTTCAGCGTCACGGTCCCGCCGTTGGGCGATCCGACTCCGGAGGCCGAGGCGGCCGTGACGGTGATGGTCAGCGGATCGCCGATGCGGCGGGGCTGGGCGCTGGTAGCGATGGTCAGCTTCGTCACGGCCTTGACCACCGTAAGCGTCGCGGCCGTCGAGGTCGCCGTGCCGCCCGAGCCGTCCGAGAAGACGACGCGGTATTGCTTGCCGGAGTCGGCCATCGTCGGGACGAGGGTGTACCAGGCGTTCGTCGCGCCGCTGATGTTCGACCAGTTGGAACCGTCGGTGCTGACCTGCCACTGGGCGCCGAGATTGAGCGCCGCGGTCGAGGAGGCCGTGAACGTGGTCGACTGGCCGACCGTCGCGGTGCGACTCGTCGGGTTGGCGGTCACCTGGAGCACGGGGGCTTCATAGAAGAAGTAGGCCGCCCCCTGGTAGGGCTGCAGCGGGTTGACCGTCGCCAACGGCGCGCCGGCGAGGACCGTGGTCGCCGAGACCGCCACGCCCTGGCCCAGATGATCGCTGGCGGCGCCGTCGGAAGCCGTCAAGCGCGCCGTCTGCGTCCAGGTCACGCCCGAAAGGTGGTCGAACACATAGACGACCCCCTGATGGGAGTTCGAGCCCACCGCGGCCTGGGCGGCCCCCACCGCGGCGCGACGACCGTCGGGCGAGAGGCTCACATCCAGGCCGAACTCGTCGCCGG
Source organism: Paludisphaera rhizosphaerae (assembly GCF_011065895.1). Taxonomy (NCBI): domain Bacteria; kingdom Pseudomonadati; phylum Planctomycetota; class Planctomycetia; order Isosphaerales; family Isosphaeraceae; genus Paludisphaera; species Paludisphaera rhizosphaerae. Next base: position 43,592 of record NZ_JAALCR010000021.1, read on the forward strand.
CCTGACCGTCGGAAGCGGTGATTTTCGCGATCTGAGTCCAGTTGGAGAGCGAGCGGAAGAAGACGTAGGCCGCTCCCTGGTTCGCATTGCCGCCAACGTCGACCAGAGGGGCGCCCACCAGCAGGGTCGAACCGTCGTCGTTGAGCGCCACCGCGGCTCCGAGGCCGCTGTCGGCGGCGGCGTCCGAGGCCGTCAAGACCTTGATGACCCCGTTGTAGTAGGCGTAGACCAGCCCTTGCGTGGTGTTCGTCCCCACGTTCGCATTGGGCGCGCCGACGGCGAGCGTCGTCCCGCTCGCGCTGAGGGCCACGGCGTATCCGTAGTACGACGAAGCCGAGAGCGTGCTCTGCGTGAGCTTGGAAGCCTGAGTCCAGGTCGAACCCGACTTGCCGAAGTAATACACGGCCCCCAGGTCGGTCTTGCCGGCCGAATCGGCGTAGGGCGTCCCAACCACGAAGACGGACCCGCTGGCGTTGGCCGACACGGAGAAACCGAACATGTCGCCGGCGGCGCCGTCGGAAGAGGTCACCTTGGCAGCCTGCGACCAGGTCGACCCGCTCAGCGTGAAGACGTAGGCCGCCCCCTTCTGAACGTTGCCGACGGTCGCGTCAGGCTGGCCGACGACGAGCGTCGAACCATCAGCGCTGAGGGCCACCGAGTAGCCGAAGCCGAAGTCATCGGCGGGCGGGCTGGAATCGACGGTCAGGCGGCTCGTCTCCCCCCATGACGCTCCGTTGGAGCTGAAGATGTAGACCGCGCCGGGAACCGAAGCGACGGAAGAGCTCCGGGCGCCGATCGCCGCGGTCTTGCCGTCCGCGGAGAGTGAGACCGCGTTCCCGAAATACACCGCCGTCCCGCCGACCGAGGGGTTCACCTTCGACTGCTGCACGAAGGGGTCGATGGTCAGCGGGTACTGCGCCTTGGCGTCGTCGACGACGATCGAAACCTCTTGTCGGCCGTCGGTCGACGTGGTGACCACCATCCGCGCCGGGACCGTCGCGCCGGTGGCGTCGTAGGCGATCAGACCGCCGTAGACCATCGACGAGGAGCCGTCAGCGCTGGCCAGCGTGACGCTGGTGCCATCGGACGAGGCGGCGGCCTTGTAGTCGCCGCCGAGGGCCAGGTCGATCGTCAAGAGTCCGCTCGAAGCCCCTCCCGCCGGCCGCGCGTCCAGCGTGAAGCCCTGCTGCAACCCCAGCGGGCCGTTGACGAACCACTGCGAGATCGCGCCGTAGTCGTATTCCACCCGGTTGGACGAGGCGACGGTCGTGGCGGCTCCCAGGGACGTCTGATTGTCGCCGTAACCGATCCCAACCACGTCGAGCGACCAGGACGATCCGGCGCCTGCGACCTGGAAACCGCCGGCGTCCACGTAAGCCGTGTAGGAGTTGGCCCCGTTCGAAAGCGAGTAGCCCCCGGTCCCCGTCGCCGAAACCGCGTACGACGCCTCCCCGGCGCCCAGAGCCGCCGACGCCGCGTACTGAAGCCCCAACGGAAGCTGCTGGGTCTCGGCGGACGCCGATGAGGAGACCGAATCCGCCCCGATCGCCGCCGACCAGGCGCCCGTCGCCGGTGCCAGTCGGTCTTCCAGCAGCTCGCGTTCCGGACGCCAATCTCGGCGTCGTCGCATGGAAGAGCTCCGGCCGGACTTACTCGCAGGGGCCGAACGGCGATGCGGATCTCGGTTGCGGTCGACGAACATGTGGCGATTCCCGTGGTTGCTGTTGCTCGTGGCGGTGGAAGCCGTTGTTAGGCGCAGCGCCGGCCCGGCCGCCTCAGGAACGCCTCTCAGGGCCTCCTATGAACGACGGCTTCCAGGGAGGGGCTTTTTCTTGCCCAGGCAATCTAGCACCCTTCATCCTCCAGTTTCCACCCATTTGATTCGTTGACGCGCCGCGGCCGCCCGTCGATCGTCGATCTGGCACGAATCCGTACGTGAACTCCCTTGGTTTTCCTGAACTTGAGGACTTAATCGCGCTTAAATACGCACCAACGGTGTCGCTTGCTGTCAACAACCTCTGTGGCACGGACGCGACGATCGCGACCAGCGAAGGACTTGCGAGTCCTGTCCGGTCGATACATAGTAGTGGTCGCCCCTCCCTCGCCGACATCCCCCCCATGGCAGGAGCCCTCCGCGATGACGCGCCCCCCCGGCTGGAATCGACGCGACTGGATGAAAACAGCGACGGCCGCCGGCCTGGCCTCGGGACTCCCCGCGGCGCGGGCCGCGACCCCCGCCGATCCCGACCGTATCCGCGCCGAAAACGCCAAGCCCGGAAGCCGCGACTGGATCAACACCAAGGTTCGGGTCGATCCGAAGACCAAATTTCGGAGCCCCGGGATCGAGGGTTATCTTTCGCGCAGCAGCGTCCGGCCCGGCGAATCGCTGACGCTCCACGTCAGCACCAACCCGGCCTCTCGATTCACCGTCGAGTTGTATCGGATGGGCTTCTACCAGGGCCATGGCGCCCGGTTGATGGAGAAGCTCGGCTCGTTCCCCGGCCAGGTCCAACCCGACCCCGAGATCGGCCCGATGCGGCTCCGCGAGTGCAAGTGGGAGCCCTGCGTCACGATCACCATCCCCGAAGACTGGGTGAGCGGCGTTTATATCGGCAAGCTCAAGGCCGAGCGCGAGGGGCTGGAGAGTTACGTCGTGTTCGTCGTCCGCGACGACCGCAAGGCCGACTACCTGTTGCAGGTCTCCGACCACACCTGGAACGCCTATAACCGCTGGCCGTCGAACTTCGCCCTCTACGACGACGGCAAGAAAAGCTGGTACTGGGGACCGGACGTCCAGACGAGCTTCGACCGGCCCTACGGCAAATACTGCCAGATCTTCGATGCGCCGCTCTCGGTGGGCTCGGGCGAATGGCTCCTCTGGGAGTTCCCCTTGGCCTTCTGGATGGAAGAACAAGGCTACGACGTCACCTACATCTCCAACTTCGACACCCACTTCGACCCCGAAGGGCTCCGCCGCGCGAAGGGGTGGATCTCGATCGGCCACGACGAATACTGGTCGCTGGAGATGTTCGAGACGATGAAGAAAGCCCGCGACGAGGGGCTCAACATCGCCTTTCTCTCCGGCAACGCCATCTGCGGCGTGGTCGACCTGCACCCCTCCAGCGACGGTCGACCGGGACGGATCATCGAGCGCGTCGGCCGATTCGGCTCGCCCCGCCAGGGGGAGTTGGAACACGGCTTCCCGGAGGAGGCCCTGTTCAAGAAGAACGGCCCCAACGAGGCCACCCTCATCGGCGCGCAGAGCACCTATCCCGTCACCGGCGGCGGCGATTGGATCTGCCGACAACCGGCCCACTGGCTCTTCGCCGGCTCCGGGATGAAGGAAGGCGACGCGATCGGCGGCCTGGTCGGCTGGGAATGGCACGGTGAGCCCTGGCAGATCCCTGGGCTGGAAGTCGTCGCCAGCGGCCCAACCACGAGCCCGCGCGGGGAGGGGCTCTACACGGCCACGATCTATCCCGGGCCCAAGGGGAACATCGTCTTCAACGCTGCGACCATCTGGTGGGCGACTGGCCTTTCGGCCCCGCCGGGCTTCATCATGCCCAACGTCTACACCCAGCCCAAAGGCGTCGACCCTCGCGTCCAGAAGATTACGGCCAACCTCCTCGAACGCCTCCGGAGCACCGCGTGAAGCGTCTCATCGCCTCGTCCCTGGTACTCGCTCTCTACCTTGCGGCTTCGGTCCACGCCGAGGAGTGGACCAAGCCGCAGCCGCTCCGCACCGGCGATCTCATCCGGTTCGTCGCCCCGGCCGGCCCGGTCGACAAGGAACTCGTCGACCACGCCCGGACGCTTTTCGAGTCGATGGGCTACAAGGTGTACGTCCCCGAGGGGATCGAGCGGAAGTGGATGTACCTTGCGGGGACCGACGACCAGCGCGTGAACGAACTCAACGAGGCGCTCCGCGACCCCAACGCCCGCGCGGTCTTCTCCTGCCGAGGCGGCTACGGGCTCACCCGCATCCTCGACCGGGTCGACTATGAGGCGCTGCGGAAGCATCCCAAGATCGTCGCGGGGTATTCCGACCTGACGGCTCTCCATCTGGCGATCGGCCTGAAGTGCCGGCTCGTGACGATCCACGGGCCGATGCCGATGTACTCGCTGGCGAAATCAGGCGAGGAACACCGGTACGCCAACGACCTCTTCTGGAGGCTGCTGCGCACGGGCAAGTACTCGGACGACCCGGCCGCCGCCCTGACCGTTCCTCTCCCTTCGCCGTCCGAGCGGCCGAAGGCCCTCGTTTCCGGCAAGGCGACGGGGAGGCTCACCGGCGGGAACCTGACGTTGCTCGCGGCCACGGCGGGCACGCCCTACCAGATGGAGACCAAGGGACGCATCCTCTTCATCGAGGACACGCACGAGGAAGGCTACAGCGTCGACCGGATGCTCAGCCAACTGCGGCTGGCCGGCCTGCTCGACGGCCTCACGGGAGTCGTCCTGGGGAGCTTCGACGGCGCCGACGAGGCCGAGCTGGCCCAGGTCTTTCGCGACTACTTCGTCGGCAAGGGATATCCCGTGGTGACCGGCTTCCCGGTCGGTCACCTGCCGCCCAACGCCGTACTCCCTTACGGCGTGCAGGCGGAACTCGACGCCGACGCCGGGACGCTCCGCCTGCTGGAATCGCCGTTCGCCGCCGATTGAACACGGGGCCCGTTACGGGCCCCGGATCACATCAGACCTGCGCCTCGACAGGCTCCGGCGTCGGCGGAGTGAGCTTGTCGAGGAGCACGGCCACCGTCATGTCGCCCAGGACGTTGGACGTCGTCCGGCAGCGGTCGAGGAACCAGTCGATCGTCAGCAGGATGGGGATCTTGTCCGCCGGCAGCCGGACCGCGGCGAAGATCAGGGGCATGGTGACGAAGCTGCCTGAAGGGATGCCGCCAGCGCCCACGCTGGCAACAAGCGTCGTCAGCATGATGATCACCTGATCGGTGAGGCTCAGCGAGTACCCCAGCGCCTGAGCCATGAACAGCGCCGCCGTCGCCTGGTAGAGCGCGGTGCCGTCGTTGTTGAAGTTGGTGCCGATGCAGGCGCAAAGCTGGCTCGACTGACGGGTCACTCCCAACCGCCCCAGCGACTTGAGCGTAATCGGGATCGTGGCCGCAGTGCTCGCCGTGCTGAAGGTGTTGGCCATCACGTCGGCCGCCCCCTTCAAGAACCGGACGGGAGACATCCGGGCGAGAAACGCCATCTGGAGCAAGTACCAGGTCACCTGGCAGCAAAGCCCCAGAACGACGACGCCAATGAGCTTGACGAGCGAGCCGAGGATCCTCATCCCCTCCGCATGACCGACCTGCGCGGCGACGATCCCCAGGACCGCCAGCGGCACCAGGGCCACCACCCAGAGCAAGACCTTCATCATCAGCTCGAAGGCGATCGAGAGCAGGTCGACGACAGTCTGGAACGACTCCTTGCCCTGGGCGCGGTGGGCGTCTCGGATCTTGACCAACCCGATCCCCAGCGCGATCGTCAGGACGACGAGTTGGGCGATGTTGTTGGTGGCGAACGCCTCGCCGATGCTCTTGGGGACAAGCTCCGTGACCAGCTCGGAGACGGTCTTCTTCGCGATCGTCCGGACTTCGCCGGGCTCCTTCAACTCCGCGCCGGCGCCCGGCTGGATGAGGTTCGACAACCCGAGGCCGATCATCATGGCGACCAGCGTGTTGATCAGGTAGAGGAACATCATCATCGCCCCCTGCCGTCCGCGAATGTCGTTGGCGACAATCGCGTGCAGGATCGCCAGCACGACCAGTGGAGCCGCCAGCGCTGTCAGGGCCCGCATGATCAGGTTGGGGATGATTTCGAGCGACTTGGCCCCCTCTCCCCAGAACCAGCCGAGGGGAATCGCGATCAAGACGGCGATGATCACCCAGACGTAGAGGGGCAGTCCGCCCAGTGAACTCTCAGGTTCGTCCTCCACGGGCGGGGCGCCGATCGTTGGATCGAGTTCCGAGTTCAACAGGTTTGTGGCGTCGTCGCGGTCGTACTCGCTCGGCGGCATCGCGGTCTCCGGGTCTCGTCGGGGCGGCGCAGGGGCGATCCGAGGGGATTCGCCGTCCAAGGAGAGGACCCACGATTATGCCGACCCGCCGCCTCGACTGCGAGAGCGCGACGCTCGGTGGGTGTGCCTTTGGATTTTGGCCGAGTTCTGGGCAAGGACGGTCTTCCCCTCTGGCGGGGGAAGACAGATCGCGCAGCGATCAGATGAGGGGGACGACCGGCGCTGGATACGCATTCGGCGGCTGGTTCAAGATCCGCCGCCGATCCCCCCTCATCCGGCCCTGCGGGCCACCTTCCCCCGCGAGGGGGGAAGGCCGTTACGGCACCAATCCAGGGCGAGCCGACGCCCCGGTCACTTCTTCTCGGCCAGGGCGGGCTTGCCGTCCTCGTCGACGTAATGGACGGCGGCCCCGTCGGGGAGTTTCTTCAACTCGGGCTCGATCGCCGCGCGGTCGCCGACGATCAGGGTCGTCATCGTTTCGGGCTTCAGGTAGACGCCCGCGAGCTTCTGGAGCGTCTCACGGTCGACCGCCTCAATCCGCCGGATCGTGTTGGCCAGATAATCATCGGGCAACTCATATGCGGAGATGATCGAGAGTTGATCGGCCACGTCGAAGGTCGTCTCGAACCGGCCCGGGAAACCGTAGATCGAGCGACGGCGGGCGAACTCGACCTCGTCGTCGGTCAGCGGCTTCGGGCCCTGGAGGATGGACAGCTCGCGATGGACCTCTGCCACCGACTGGCGCGTCACGTCAGTCTGGACCGAGCCCTGGATCTCGAACCACCCCGGCGCGCGGAGCGGGCGGAATTCGGAGCCGATCCCATAGCTGTAGCCTTTCTCCTCGCGCAGGTTCATGTTCAACCGGCTGGAGAACTGGCCGCCGACGATCGCGTTGAGCAGGCTGAGCGCCGGGACCTCGGGCGACTTCCGCTCGATGCCCAGCCGGCCGACCGCCAGCACCGACTGCGCGGCCCCCGGCTTGTCGACCACGTACACGCCCTTCTCCGCGGGGTCTTGCGGAGCACCCGGCACGACCTTGCCGGGTGCAGGAGTCGCCTTCCACTCGCCGAACCGGGCTTCGAGGGTCTTCGCGATCGCGTCGGGCTCAACGTCGCCGACGACGATCAGGGTCGCCGCCGAGGGAGTGAAATGGGCCTTATGGTAGGCGGCCACGTCTTCCCGCGTGATCGATTCAACCGTCGCTTTCGTCCCAAGCTGCGGCCTTCCGTAGGGGTGCTTGCGACCGAAAACGAGCGTGCGGAAGAGGTCTTCCGCCACCTCGTCGGCCGAGTCCCGGCGCGACTCCAGGCTGGCCAGGCGGAGGATCTTGCGGCGGTCGACCTCGTCCTGAGGGAAAGTCGAGTTCCGCACCACGTCGGCGTAGACGTCGAGCGCGCGGTCGAGGTGGCGGAGCAGCGTCGTGAGGGTCGCCGCGCTCCATTCCAGGCTGCAGGTCAGGCCGAGCTCCGCCCCCATCTCCGAGAGTTCACCTGCGATCTGGAGCGAGGTCCGCTTCGACGTGCCGGCGTCCAGCAGGCCCACGGCGAGCGAGGAGAGCCCCTCCTTGCCGTCGGGCGCGGAGGTTTCACCAGTGGGGAGGACGAGCCGGAAGCTGACGATCGGCAATTCCCGGCGCGGGACGATCCAGACCGTCAGGCCGTTGGAGAGCGTCCGCCGCACGAAGCTGGGGGGCGTGAAGGCCGGCGGCGGGCCGACGGCTGGAATCTTGGCCGAGGTCTCGGTGTCGGCCGCCTGCTGAGTGGGCTCGAACGGCGAGGGCGCGGGTCTGGCGACTTCGACCTCGGCGGGACGCGTCGGCGGCGGGCCGGGGACGACGTCGAGCCGGATGAAGGCGTCGGTCAAATACTGGTTCGCAACCCGCTTCACGTCGGCCGGCGTGACGGCGAAGAGGCGGTCCAGCTCGCCGCGATACGCAAGCGGGTCGCCGCCGATGGCCTCGTACGAACTGAAGGTCTCGGCCTTGGTGAGCACCGATTGAAGGCCGAGGATCAGCCCGCTCTCGCGGCCGTTCTGGCTCTTGGCGACCTCATCGGCGGTCGGCCCCTCGCGCTTGAGGCGGTCGATCTCCGCCAGGGCGATCTTGACGATCGCGTCCAGGTCCCCGCCCGGAGGGGCGAGCAGGTCGACCTCGAAGGTCCCGGAGAGCTTCATCGTCGGGTGCTGGGCGCTGACGTGGGCGGCCAACTGGCGGTCGTGCATCAGGGTGCGGTAGAGCCGGTTCTCCTTGTCGAGACCGCCCAGGACCGACGCCAGCACGTCGAGCGCCGGCTCGTCGGGGTGGAAGCTCTGGACGGTCGGCCAGACGAGCTGGGCGCGAGGGAGCGAGACGCGGTCGGTCTGGCTGATCTTCACCGGGCCTTCGAGCTTCGGCACCCAGACCTTGGGCCGCTCGATCGCTGGGCCCTTCGGGATCGGACCGAACGCCTTCTCGATCCAGCCTTTCACCTGGGCCTTATCGATGTCGCCGGCCACGCAGAGGATGGCGTCGTCGGGGGCGTAGTAGGTCCGGAAGAACGCGGAGACGTCGTCGAGGCTGGCGGCGGAGAGGTCGGCCATCGAGCCGATGACCTCGTGGCGGTAGGGGTGGCCTTCCGGGTAGAGGGCCCGCCGCAGGGCCTCGTCGGCCATGCCGTACGGGACGTTCTCCACGCTCTGCCGGCGCTCGTTCTTGACCACGTCGCGCTGGTTGTCCAGCTTCTCCTGGGTCATCGCCGGAATCAGGAAGCCCATGCGGTCGGCCTCCAGCCAGAGCGACAGCTCTGTGGCGTTGGAGGGGACCGACTCGAAGTAGACCGTGCGGTCCTCGGTCGTATTGCCGTTGATCTCCGCGCCGAGCTTCTCCAGCGGCTCGAAGTAGTCCTTGTCGTGGTGCTTCGACCCCTGGAACATCATGTGCTCGAAGAGGTGCGCGAAGCCCGTCCGTCCCTTCTTCTCGTCCTTCGACCCGACCTTGTAGAGCACGTGGACGGCCGCCACGGGCGTCTTGTGGTCCTCGTGCAGCAGCACGGTCAGCCCGTTGGGTAGCGTGTACTTCTCCACGTCGAGCGAGGGGACCGCGTGGGTCCTCGCCGGAGCGGGCTGCTGGCCGAACGCGGGGTGAGTCAGCACGAGAAGCGCGAGGGACGAGACGGCGGCAAGTCGCATGCGGGGGATCCTTCCTGTCGGCATGAGTCCTGGGCTTCAGAATATTCGTGGCAATCTTCCTTCTCCCCTTGTGGGAGAAGGTGCCGCGTAGCGGCGGAAGAGGGGTGGGATCGCCGGGAGCTTGGCGGCCCCGAGAGCTTCCTTTGCATTCTTTACCGGTCGTTTTCTCCATCCGCCCTCGGGAGACGATGAAGATCGCCAGAGGCCGGCACGATCTCCCATCTTGAGAAACTGGCGAATCCGAGAAAATCGCCGAAAGGGATCCGAGGCGCTCCAGATTGCGCACCGATCGCATTCAACGTGCAGGATGCCAACCTTTGTAGGATCGCCCAGGAAGTGTCGTACGGTCCCTGTACCAAGGACACGTTCTTATCGATTGCCCAGTGATATTCTGATGACAGATCCAACATCATTAAAATTAACGATTGGATCTCGACAGCGAGTTTTTTGACCGAATCGTCTTCGATCCGATGGAACATTTCGTGGATCAGCGATGCGCAGGTGATGGCGACGGCCTTCGACGGTATCGGGATGTCCTCGTAGAATCCGTCCTCATCTACACGCCGATAGAGGATGCTTTCCTCATATCGGGGGCAATAGGATCTCAGGCCATCCGCTGATTGCGCCAGAACCCTGAAGGCTTCCGTCAATTCGGCGGGGATCAAGATCTCGGCCCTTCGTAATTCACGCGGCAACGGATGACGTCCCGAGGTCTGACGGCGTCATGGCGAGCTGCCGGGGAGCGTGTAGCCGTCGGCGACCGCCCCCCTCATCTGACCGCTTCGCGGTCTGTCTTCCCCCGCGAGGGGGGAAGACGTCGGACAACCCGCGCTCAGAAGCCTGGTCAATCGGCCGGCCGGGTCCCTGCCGGGACTCCCGTCACCGACGAGCGCTGGAGGACGTTGACCCACAGGTCGTTTTCGACGCGGATCTGGCACGAGAGGCGGACGTTCTCCGGGAGGTCGGGGATCGTGATCAGCTTGGCGGCCTCGTCACCCTCGGGCGGGGGGACTTCGCCGGCGACGATCTCGACGCGGCAGGTGGTGCAACGGGCGTTGCCGCCGCATTTGTGCATGATGTCGATCCCCGCGTCCTCGATCGCCAGCACGAGCTTCTTGCCCGCTTCGACCTCGAACGCCTTCTCCCCTTCGACCGTCACCATGGGCATGGACTGGCTCCCGTAAGCGTCGCCGATGTGATAACTCCCTCTGCGGCCCCGATCATCCCACACGGCCGACCGGTGCGGCAAGGGTGCCGGGGGCTTGCGTCGGCGGGCCTGGTGTGCCATAGTTCACCCTCCATCAACGCCCCCTGAACGGACCCGAACCCGCCGCCGCAGCGCTACGAAGGACGTCTGAAAATGCCCTGGCAGGTGGGTCTCTACGCCGCCGCCGTCTTGATCCCCCTGGCGGCCTTTCTCGTCGAGATCCTGTTCATCCGACAGCTCGGCCGACGCAACGCCTGGATCGCCACCGGCGCGATCGCCGCCTCATGCCTCCTGAGCGCGATCGGATTCCTCGACTACTTCCTGATCGAGAACCGCGCCGCACTCGCGGAACCGGCTCATCATGAGGCCGCCGAGGCCCACCACGAACCGCTCGCCTGGCGGGGGAGCTTCGACTGGGTGCTGCTGGACGCCCCCCAGGAAGGGCGTCGGCTGTCGATCCCGCTGGGGGTCCACATCGACAACCTCGCGGTTGTCATGTTCCTGATGGTGACGTTCGTCGCGACGCTCGTCCACGTCTACTCGATGGGCTACATGGCCGAGGACGCGCGATACCCGCGGTTCTTCGCGTTTCTGTCGCTCTTCTGCTTCTCGATGCTCGGGCTGATCGCCGCGCCAAACCTCTTCATGATCTTCGTGTTCTGGGAGCTGGTCGGCGTCTGCTCGTATCTGCTGATCGGCTTCTGGTATGTGGAGAAGGCCAACGCCGACGCCGCCAACAAGGCGTTCATCGTCAACCGCGTGGGCGACGTCGGCATGCTGATCGGGCTGGGGATTCTCTGGTCGGCGCTGGGCACGTTCGACTTCCAGGAGATCGCGGCGAGAGCCGGGACGATCTCCCCTGGTCTGCTGACGCTGGCCGGACTGGGCGTGTTCGCGGGGTGCGCCGGCAAGAGCGCCCAGTTCCCGCTGCACGTCTGGCTCCCCGACGCCATGGCCGGGCCGACACCCGTCTCGGCGTTGATCCACGCGGCGACGATGGTCGCGGCCGGCGTGTATCTCGTCGCCCGGTTCTTCCCGGTCTTCACGCCCGAGGTCTTGCTGGTCATCGCCTACACCGGCGGCGCGACGCTCCTCATCGCGGCGACGATCGCGATGGTTCAGACCGACTACAAGAAGGTGCTGGCGTATTCGACGGTCAGCCAACTCGGCTTCATGATGCTGGGGCTGGGGGTCGGCGGCTGGTCGGCGGGGGTGTTCCACCTGCTGACGCACGCCTTTTTCAAGGCCCTGCTCTTTCTGGGGGCCGGCAGCGTCTACCACGGGGTGCACACGTACGACATGGCGGAACTCGGCGGCCTGCGGAAGAAGATGCCCGTCACCGCCGTGACGATGCTCGTCGGCGTGCTGGCGATCTCCGGCGTCCCCTTCTTCAGCGGGTTCTACTCCAAGGACGCCATCCTGGCCGCCGCGCTGGCTCGCGTCTGGCAGAGCCCGCAACACGCCTTGCTCTTCGCCCTGTCCGTCGTGGGGGCGGTGCTGACGACCTTCTACATGTTCCGCATGTGGTTCCTGGTCTTCGCCGGCGAGCCCCGGGGCTTCTCCGACCCCTTCACGGCCCGCGTCGTCCACGCTCACGACGAGGAGCACGTTTTGGCCGAGGAGGAAGCCGTGCACGGCGTCGGGGCCCCGCAGTACGCCCTGAACCCGGCCGCCCGCGCCCATGAGAGCGAGCCGATCATGACCTGGCCGCTGGTCGTCCTGGCGGCGCTCAGCGTCTTCGCCGGCTGGACGGTCTGGCTGGGCCTGCCGTTCGGGACGCCGCTGCTGGAGCGGATGCTGGCCCACGGCGAGCCCGCCGGCGCGATCGACTCGCACGCGGCCCACTGGTGGGCGGTGGTCGACTCCCTGGCCGTCACGACCATCGGCTTCCTCTTCGCCGCCCTGTATTACGCTCCGACCGGAGTGCGCGGGCTTCGCCTGAGCCCGGCCCGGACTGCGGCGCGGTTTCGGCCGCTCCACACGCTTTTCACCAACAAGTGGTATTTCGACGACCTTTACGCCCTGGCCTTCGTTCGTCCCTGCCTGCGGCTGGCGAAGGCCTGCTCGACGTTCGACAAGGTCCTGATCGACGCCCTCGTCGACGGCTCGGCTCGGTCCGTGGAGTGGCTCAGTCGGGCGGGCGGCCTGTTCGATCGCGTCGGAGTCGACGGCCTGGTCAACGGGTTCGCGCAGGCCTTGTACCTCCTCGGCGATCGCGCCCGGTCGATTCAGACGGGGCGGATTCGCAGCTACCTGATGTTCCTGGTCCTGGGCCTGCTCGGCCTGTTCGCCGGGCTTTACGCCTGGGTGGGTTGAAACAAATAGACATCGCCATGAGTGACCTCTTCCTGCTGACCTCCCTCTGGCTCGTCCCGCTCCTCGGCGCGGGGGTCGTGCTGCTCTTGCCGAAGGGGGCGGAGCGCCACGCCAGGTACGTCGCCACGGCGTTCACCGGGCTCGCCTTCCTGCTGACGCTCGTCGCGCTGGCGGCCTACGTCTCGGGCGGCTCGGCGTCGGCGCCTCTGGCGGAGCGGGCCGGGCGGAACGTGTTGACCCATGAAATCGGCGTGGTCGGCGTCGATGAGTCTCGGGGGCTGGGCGACCTGGTGGTCCGTCGGGCCTGGATGCCGGCGTTCAACATCGAGTACTACCTGGGGCTCGACGGCGTCAGCGTCTCGCTGGTGGTGCTGACGGGGCTGATCAGCCTGCTGGCCTGCCTGGCGTCCTGGGGGATCGAGAAGCAGCCCAGAGGCTATTACGCGCTCTTCCTGCTGCTGGTCGCCAGCATGACGGGGGTCTTCCTGGCGCTCGACCTGGTGCTGTTCTACGTCTTCTTCGAGGTCATGCTGCTGCCGATGTACTTCCTGATCGCCCTCTGGGGGGGCGAGGACCGGGAGTACGCGGCGATCAAGTTTTTGCTCTACACGCTATTCGGCTCGGTCTTCATCCTGGTCGCGATCCTGATCCTCTACTTCTGGAGTCCCGGCGACGCTCCCGTCGCGGGCTTCCAGGCCGGGACGTTCGACCTGGTGACGCTGACCTCGATCGCCTCGACGACGGGCTATTACGGGCGCTGGATCCAGGACTGGGTGTTCGTGCTGTTCCTGATCGGCTTCCTGGTCAAGCTCCCTTCGTTCCCGTTCCACACCTGGCTGCCCGACGCCCACGTCCAGGCGCCGACGCCCATCAGCATGATCCTGGCCGGCGTGCTGCTGAAGGTCGGCGGCTATGGGCTGATCCGGCTGGCCTGGCCGCTCGCGCCGGCGGGGGCCCTCGACTGGTCTTACGCCACGGCCGCGGTGGGGGTCTTCAGCATCATTTACGGCGCCCTGGCGGCGATGGCGCAGACCGACTTCAAGAAGCTGGTGGCCTATAGCTCGATCAGCCACATGGGCTACGTGACGCTGGGGATGGCCGCGATGAACCTGGCGGGCGGGGCCGGCTATTACGCGTACGGCGTCAACGGGGCGATGTACATGATGCTGGCCCACGGGATCACGTCGGCCGCGATGTTCTTCCTCGTCGGCGTGATCTACGACCGGGCCCACACCCGAGACCTCGACAAGCTGGGGGGGCTCAACGACGTGATGCCGGTGTACGGGGCGGTCTCGTACGTGATCTTCTTCGGCTCGATGGGACTGCCGGGCCTCTGCGGCTTCGTCGCCGAGATCTTCGTGGTCCTGGCCGCGTTCCACTACAACGTCTGGCTGGGCGTCCTGGCCGCCGCCGCCGTGGTGCTGACGGCCGGCTACATCCTCTGGACCATCCAGCGCGTCTTTCTCGGCCGCAACGACCGCTGGCAGGGCCTACCCGACCTGACCCCCCGCGAGGTCGTCATCGCCGCCCCGCTGGTCGTGCTGACGGTCCTGATGGGCGTCCTCCCCCAGGCCCTCGTCCTGAGCTGGATGAGCCCGTCCGTCGACCGGACCGTCGCCGGCATCGCCTCCGGCACCCGAACGGCCGGCGGACCGATGGCGAAGCAAGACGACGGCGTTCCGCCGCTGGTCGTCGAGGCGCGATAAACCCTTGGAGCCCGGAGGTCGGGTCGAGCCCCAGCCTTCCTGGCTGCCGGGAGTGCGGGGTCGGCGCCGGGAGACGATTTATCGTCTACCAGCACACTTAAGCCCCATGACGCCAGCACTTTAAGACCAACTGCCGGGAGTTATGAGTCATTCCCCCCCTCGTTGGGGGAAATGAATTTACTCTCCGAGAGAGCCTGAACGCCCTCCCCCTCCCCCCCAGCGGCCTGATTTTGACCCGGCGTCTACCAGCACTCCCGGCGCCTGCCTGAGAGTTATGGGGCTCATGACGGTCATTCGGCGGCCTGGCGTCCGTCGGATGGGCGAGGCCCACCCGACGAAAGCCTCGGTCAGGAACTCACTCCTTGACGTCCACCCAACCCTTCGCCTTGGCGGAATCGGCGATGGCTTCGCAGATGCGGACTTCGCGGTCGCCGTCGGCGAAGGTGGGGAAGTTCGGGGTGCCTTTGCAGCCGTTCTGGATGAACGTGTAGAAGGCCAGGTCGAGCTGCTTGAAGGCGTCGGGGAAGCCTTCGGCGTGGCCGCCGGGGTAGTGGCTGAAGTTGCCGGCTTCGGCCGAGAGGATGGCCGGGTCGCGGTTCATGATCTGGTTGGGAGCGCCTCGGCGGCCGAGCCAGAGCAGCTCGGGGGACTCGCTGTCCCACACCATGGAGCCCTCGGTCCCGCAGACTTCCAGGTACAGGCGGTTCTTGCGGCCGCCGTGCATCTGGTTGACGTGGAAGACGCCGCGAGCCCCCTGCGACAGGTGCAGCAGCACCGCGCCGTAGTCCTCGGTCTCGATCTTGACGGCCTCGGACGCCTTCTTGGTCGAGTTGGGGCCGGTGAAGGTCTCGGCGCCGCCGACGGGGCGGTTGCGCTCGGGGTGGAACGTCGCCAGGTCGGCGTTGACCTTCTCGATGTGCCGGCCGGTGATGAACTGGGCCAGGTCCATCCAGTGGGTGCCGATGTCGGCGATGGCCCGCAGGTTGGTGTGGCCGTCGGGCTCGACCCGCCAGTTGTAGTCGTCGACCATCAGGAGCCAGTCCTGCGTGTACGACCCGGTGACCGTCAGGATGCGGCCGAGATCCCCCCGGGCGACGCGGGCGTGCATCTCCTGGGCGAGCGGGTAAAACCGCAGGTTGTAATTGACGCCGGCCGCCTGCATCGGGTGCTTGGCCGCCAGCTTCACCAGCTCGGACGTCTCCTTGGAGCTGACCGCCAGAGGCTTCTCGCAGAGGACGTGCTTGCCGGCCTCGAGCGCCGCCTTGGCGTGCTCGAAGTGGATGTTGTTCGGCGAGGCCAGGTGAACCGCGCCGATCTCGGGGTCGGCGAGCACCTCCTCGATCGTGCTGTAGACCCTGGGGATGCCCAACCGCTCGGCCTGGGGCCTGGCCTTCTCCGGGGTGATGTCGAGCAGGCCGGCCACCTGCACGCCGATCCGGCGCAGAGCCTCGGCATGGACGGGACCGATGAAGCCGCCGCCGATCAGGGCGACCTTGGGGGGGTTGGTAAGGACGTAGGGAGCGCCCATCGCAGGATACCTCTCGCTTCGCTTCAGAACTGGGAGTGCATACGGCAAGGCTGCCGACGACCTCCCTTCTCCCCTGGTGGGAGAAGGTGCCGCGCAGCGGCGGATGAGGGGGGTCGTCACCGTCAGCCGGTCGGGGTCCCCCTCAACCGGCCTTCGGCCACCTTCTCCCACCAGGGGAGAAGGGAGGAGTTTCGGACGTTGTTGCTTATCAGAGGGTCGATATTCACTTCACCTCGTCGATCGTCACCGGGCGGCGTTCGACGGCGGAGATCATGGCGGCCTCCAGCACGCGCTGGGTCTGGTAGGCGTCTTCAAAGTCGGGGATCGGGACGATCGGCTCCTGGCCGCCGAGGACGCGGAGGATGTCGAAGGCCTGGTTGGTGAATCCGTGCTCGTAGCCCAGGACGTGGGCGTCGGGCCACCAGTGGGCGGCGTAGGGGTGGTCGCCGCCGTGGGTGCACATGATGGTGGTCCAGCCCTGGACGGCCCTGGGGCGGGTGGCGTCGTAGAACTGCAGCTCGTTCATGCGCTCGAAGTCGAACTTGATGGCGCCCTTGGAGCCGTTGATCTCAAAGCCGTTGCGGTTCTGGTTGCCGGTGGCCTGGCGAGCGGCCTCAAAGTAAGCCACGCCGCCGCCGGAGAGCCTCGACAGGAAGAGCACGGCGTCGTCCACGGTGACCGGGCCGGTCGCCGCCTCGGAGCCTCCCACGCCGGCCGCGATGCCGCCGGCGGTGGGGCCCGTCATGAGCTTGCGTTCCTTGATGAAGGTCTCGGCGATGGCCCCGGCGATCTCGGTGACCTCCTCGCCGGTGACGAAGCGGACCATGTCGATGATGTGGGCGTTGAGGTCGCCGTGCGACCCCGCCCCGGCGCCTTCCTTCTGGAACCGCCAGATCAGCGGGATCGACTCGTCGGCCCAGTCCTGGAGGTAGAACGCGCGGGCGTGGCGGACCTTGCCGATCGCCCCTTCCTTCACGAGCTTGTAGGCGAAGGCCACCGCCGGGCATCGGCGGTAGTTGTACCAGATGAACGTCTTGCCCTTGGACTCCTTGGCCGCGGCCACCATCAGCCGGGCCTCCTCGATCGTCCGGGCGATCGGCTTCTCGCAGGCGACGTGCTTGCCCGCCTTGAGCGCGGCGAGCGAGACCTCGGCGTGCATGTTGTTGGGCGTGACGACGTCGACCAGGTCGACGGCCGGGTCGGCGACAGTCGCCTTCCAGTCGGTCGAGGAGTGGGCCCAGCCCCAGACCTTGGCGAATTCCTGCGAAGCGGCGGCGTCGCGGCCGAAGACCGTGTGCATCACCGGCGCGACGGGGGGCTTGAAGAACCGCGGCACCTGCGACCACGCGTTCGAATGCGTCCGTCCCATGAACCCCTGGCCGATCATGGCCACGTTGATCACACTCATGATCCACCCTCGACGAACGGGAAGTGGGCCGACGCTCACGCATGTGGCGGTCGGCGGGCACGATCGCAATCCAGACCGGCGGAACCGGGAGGCGGGCGGACGGCGGCCTCGCTCTCTGGGTCGTCCGCGCAACGACGCAGGCCACTATAGCCGTGCCCCAAACCCCATCCAAGGGCCGACCGCCCCTTGCGAGGGTTCCCGCCGCCCCGCTACGCTCGACGATCGTCGCACGTCGGATCAGAGTCGAATTCGCCCTCGTCGATCGGAAGGCCGTCGCCGATGAAACGAAGAAAGCTGCGCGTGGGGATGGTCGGTGGTGGCGGGTCCAGCAGCTTCTTCGGGGCGCCGCATCGCCGGGCGATCCTGATGGACAATACGTCCGAGCTGACCGCCGGCGCCCTGCGGAGCAAGCCGGCGGAGGCCCTCGCCGCGGCCGAGGATCTGTTCTTCACCCGGGGCTACGGCCACTGGAAGGATCTCGTCGACGGCGAGGCCGCCCTCCCGGATGCCGACCGGATCGACTACCTGACCATCGTCACCCCCAACGACGCCCACGCCGGCCCCGCCGAGGCCGCCGCGGAGGCCGGAATCGCCGTCCTCTGCGAGAAGCCGCTGACCACGAACCTCGACGAGGCCCGCCGGCTGCACGCGGCCGTCCAGGCGGCGGAGGTCCCGTTCGTCGTCGCGCACACGTACACGGGTTATCCCATGGTCATGTTCGCCCGCGAGCTTGTGCGCGACGGACTCATCGGCGAGATCCGCAAGGTCGAGGCCTGGTACCCCCAGGGCTGGCTGGCCACCAAGCGCGAGGACGAGGGGAGCAAGCAGGCGTCGTGGCGGACCGACCCCGCTCAGGCGGGCGCCTCCGGCTGCGGCGGCGACATCGGCTCGCACGCCTACGAGTTCATCCGATTCGTCGCCGGCCTGCGGGCCGTGAAGCTCTCCGCACGGATGAAGTGCATCGTCCCCGGACGCTCGCTCGACGACGACTTCTCCGTCTTCGCCGAGCTGGACAACGGCGCCATCGCCACCGTGACGGCCTCGCAGATCACCGTCGGGGCCGAGAACGACAACGGCTTCCGGATCATCGGCACCGCCGGCACCCTCCAGTGGCGGCACACTCACTTCGCCCAGCTTGAACACTACGTCGCCGACAAACCGGTCTCGATCTACCGAGCGGGGATCGACTACGGCTACATGCCGGCCTCGATCAAGCCCTACCTGCGAATGCCCAGCGGCCACCCGGAGGGCTTCCACGAGGCCCTCGCCAACCTCCACCGAACGCTCGAATGGACGATCCGAGGCCGGCGCGGGGAGACCGTCCCGAAGCCCTTCGACCACCCCGGCATCGTCGACGGCGTGGCCGTCATGGCGTTCCTGGAGACGGCCGTCGCCAGCGCTCGCCAGGACGGGGCCTGGGTCGAAATCCCCTTCCACGCTTGACGAGCGAGCGAGGTCCGACCGTGAAGGAAACGCTTGTCCGCTTCAGCGTGGCCATCGGCGGCGAGTTGCTCCGGCTGTTCGACGACTACCGCGAGCGCCACCGATACCCCAACCGCTCCGAGGCCGTCCGCGGCCTGATGCGCTCCGCGCTGATCGACGAGGCCGTCTGCGACGAGGAGACCGACGCCATGGGCGTCGTGACCCTCATCTACGACCACCACTCCTCGCGAATCTCCAAGCGGCTGACCGACATCCAGCACGAGCACCTGGAGATGGTCGTCACAACCACCCACGTCCACCTGGACGCCGCCCGCTGCCTGGAGGTGATCCTCCTGCGCGGCAAGGCCGCCGCCGTCCGCAACCTCTCCGACGACCTCATCGGCACCAAGGGCGTCGAGACCGGCCGCCTCGTCCTCGCCGCCGCCTCCGCCGTCGTCGACGGACAGGGGCACGCCCACGGGCATGGGCATGCTCATCCGCATCCTCATTGAGGCTCGAGTTCTTGATGCCTGAAGAAGAGTCGACCGAGGCACCAAGGCTTCACGCGAAGCTATTCCCGTCGGAGCCGATCATCGGCGGCCCGTTTCTGAATGCCTTCCACAAGGTCTTGAAGGCGACCTTGCCGGAATGGACCTCTCGCCTGACTGTCCGCGAGGGCGGCGTCGATCGTTGCGTAGTCGGGCCCGACGACGATCTCGCCGCGGCCATCCCGATCGTGCCGAGGATCTCGCCGAGGGGCAGGCAAGGTGCCCACCTTTACGGAGCCTATCGGGGCCTTAGCTTCCTCCTGATTTCCTCGCCCGACAGCCTGCCGCCCAGCCATAACGTGATCAACATCTGCTCGGACGGCCGTCCCGAGATCGAAGGACGGTCTACCCACGAGTGGATCCGAACTTTCTTCGAAGCCGTCGTCGCCGCGATTCCGATCCGGTACGGCCTCGCCTGCGACGGCGAGGAATTTAGCGCGCAGAACAGCATCGCCGACGAATGGAGCGTGGAATTGGTCGGCCGGGACATGACGAAGTCGCTTCCGGGGCTGTACTGGCTCAACTACTTCGGCGAGCCCTACGTCGACTTCATCGGCGAGACTCGCCTGACGACCGCACCTGGCCCGATCGTCCGCAAGGTCGACCACGGCGTGTTCATCGAACTCGCCGAATCCCCCTGGGACTGGCGATCCCCGGCGTACCAGTCGCTCCGGGAGGATGTTCTGAGCCATCTCGGCCCCGAATACTTTTACTCCCTCCAGAACCCCGACCGCCCCACGATCGCCCCGACCTTCACCAGGAGCCAGTCGGCGTTGCCTTGAATCCAACAAGCGACCGGTACAACTCTTCAGCGCCGACAATCCTTTTCCCCACCTGACCGCACACCCGCGAGCATTTCGACGTACAGACTCTTGGATTCGGCCGTCGATCCTTCACATCTCACGACAGATCAGTCGGATCTCGCTTCGATCGTACAACTTGCGAGGACACGTTATGGGCCTCACGTCTCAAGCGGCTTCTTCCATGCGCCGATGCTTCCGTCCCGGCCTCTTCGTCGCGGCGTTCGTGAGCATCCCGGTAGGATGCGGTCAGGGCGAGCAGGCGGGGGAAAAAGCAGCCGCCCTGGCCGAACCGGCAGCCGCCCCCACTGGGCACATGGTTTCCCAGGATGCTTTCATCGCGCCAGATCCAGCGCCCCAGAGTTCCTTTAAGGCAGCAGCCAAGGTTGAGCCTGTCGTCAACGCCGAGAGCTACGCGAAGATCGTCGACAACGGATTCCTTCGCGCCGATCAGCAGCCGCTCTCCACGTTCTCGATCGACGTGGACACCGCATCTTACGCCAACGTGCGCCGCTTCCTGACCCAGGGGATGAGGCCGCCGAAGGACGCCGTGCGGATCGAGGAGTTGATCAACTACTTCCCCTACAACTATCCTCCGCCGAGCGGGGACAACGCCTTCGCGGCTAACGTCGAATTCACCGGGTGCCCCTGGAACGCCGACCATCGCCTCGCGCGGATCGGGCTGAAGGGCAAGGAGATCAAATCCGAGAAGCGTCCGCTCGCGAACCTCGTCTTCCTGCTGGACGTCTCGGGCTCGATGAACAGCCCTAAGAAGCTGCCGCTCTTGAAGTCGGCCCTGAGCATGCTCGTCGAGCAACTCGGCGAGAACGACCGGGTGGCCGTCGTCGTCTATGCCGGCGCCGAGGGCCTCGCGCTGCCGTCGACCTCGTGCGAGAATAAGCAGGCGATCCTCTCGGCGCTCGAGGGCCTGGCGGCCGGCGGATCGACCAACGGCGGTGCGGGGATCGTCCTGGCGTACGAAACGGCCGTCCGCAACTTTATCCCGGGCGGCACGAACCGCGTGATCCTCTGCACCGACGGCGACTTCAACGTCGGCGTCACCAGCCGTGAGGCGCTGACGAGCCTCATCCGGGAGAAGGCCCGCAGCAAGGTCTTCCTCAGCGTCCTCGGCTTCGGCGACGGGAACCTCAAGGACGCGACGATGGAGCAACTCGCCGACCTGGGCAACGGCAATTACGGCTACATCGACTCCCTGGCCGAGGCGAAAAAAGTGCTCGTCGAGCAGATGAGCGGCACCCTCGTCACGATCGCCAAGGACGTCAAGATCCAGGTCGAATTCAACCCCTCGAAGGTCGGCTCGTATCGCCTGATCGGCTACGAGAACCGCGTCATGGCCGCCGAGGACTTCAACAACGACGCCAAGGACGCCGGCGAGATCGGCGCAGGCCACACGGTCACGGCCCTCTACGAAATCGTCCCGCCCGGCGCGCCCGTCGATCCGAGCGTCGACCCGCTCAAGTACGCGAAGCCCGACGTATCGGCCGTCTCGCTCGGATCGCCGGAGACGCTCACGGTGAAGGTCCGCTTCAAGGCCCCTGAGGGGGACGAGAGCAAGAAGATCGAGCAAGGGTTCGTCGACGAGGGGCGCGGTCTCCCCGAGGCTTCGGCCGACTTCCGATTCGCCGCCGCCGTGGCCTCGTTCGGGATGTTGCTCCGCGACTCGCCCCACAAGGGGGCCGCCACCTTCGGCAAGGTCGCGGAGTTGGCGGAGACGGGGCTGGGGGACGACCCCTCGGGATATCGCAGGGAATTCCTCGGCCTGGTTCGGACAGCGTCCGACCACCCCGATCGATCCGGGCCGCACTGAGGCATCCCCGCGCCGAAGGGTTCGACCCGCCGGGACTCGCGTGGTATACTGAACGTGGACGCCCGTGCACGCGCAACCGGCGTCATCGCTGCCACGGGAGCAATCGGGAATGTCGAGCCGACCGTTCTGCCATCTTCACTGCCACAGCCACTACAGCCTGCTCGACGGGGCCAACAAGCTCCCCGACCTGGTGAAGCATGTGAAGTCGAGCGGCATGTCGGCGGTTGCGGTGACGGACCACGGCAACCTCTTCGGCGCAGTGGAGTTTCTCCGCGAGGCCAAGTACGCGGGCGTGAAGCCGATCGTCGGCATCGAGGCCTACGTCGCGCCGGGCAAGCGGACGGACCGTTCGAACAGCGGCTCGGGCGAGGAGAAGTTCGCCTACCACCTGACGCTGCTGGCGAAGAACGGCACGGGCTTTCGCAACCTGCTGCGGCTGTCGTCGCGGTCGTACCAGGAGGGCTACTACTACAAGCCCCGCATCGACAAGGAGTTGCTGGCCCGCTACAGCGACGGGCTGATCTGCCTGTCGGGCTGCGTGGGGTCGGAGTTCTCCCAGCACCTGCTGCACGACCGCTTCGAGCAAGCCGAAAAGCTGGCGATCTGGTATCAGCAGACCTTCGGCGAGGGGAACTTCTACGTCGAGATCCAGGACAACGGCCTTCAAATCCAGCGCGACGCCCGCGAGCGCCAGGTCGACCTCGCCCGCAGGCTGGGCCTGCCGATCGTCGCCACCAGCGACGCCCACTACCTGAAGCAGGAAGACCACCTCTCGCACGACGTCCTGCTCTGCATCAACACCGGCAAGACGATCGACCAGCCGCTGGACAAGCCGCGGTTCGTGGACGACTCCGGCAACAAGATCTCCGACCAGTTCCACGTCCGCACGCCCGACGAGATGTACGCGGCCGCCAAGGGGTATGAAGAGGCCCTGAAGCAGTCCACGCTCATCGCCGAGATGGTCGAGGACAACTACGCCAGCGCCGAGCTGGGCAAGCGGCAGTTCCCCTCGTTCCAGCCTCCGGACGAGAAAACCCCCGAGCAGTATCTTCGCGACCTGTGCGATCAAGGACTCCGCGAGCGATACCCATCTCCCACCCCGCCGGAGGTCCTGGAGCGGCTCGACCACGAGCTGGCTACGATCAACCGGATGGGCTTCGCCTCGTACTTCCTGATCGTCTGGGACTTCGTCCGCTACGCCCGCGAGAACAACATCCCGGCGTTGGCGAGAGGCTCGGCGTGCGGGGCGCTCGTGGCGTACGCGCTGCGGCTCAGCGACGTCTGCCCGCTCAAGTACGACCTCCTGTTCGAGCGGTTCCTGGACCCAAACCGGTCGGAAGCGCCTGATATCGACATCGACCTCTGCCAGGAACGGCGGTACGAGGTCATCGAGTACGTCCGGCGCAAGTACGGCGACGCCAACGTCGCGCAAATCGGCACGTTCGGCACGATGAAGGCCAAGGCCGCCATCAAGGACGTCGGCCGGGCGATGAACATGCCGCTGTCGCGGGTCGAGGAGATCAACAAGCTGATCCCGACCCGCCTGAACATCACCCTCGACGAGGCCATCGCCGAGGAGCCGATGCTCCGCAAGCTCAGCGAGTCCGACCCGGAGGTCGAGAAGCTCCTGAATTTCGCCCGCCGGCTGGAGGGCTCGGCGCGCAACGCCAGCACGCACGCCGCCGGCGTGGTGATCGCCGACCAGGCGCTGGAGAGCCTCGTCCCGCTGCAGGTGATCCGCCGCGGCGACAAGGAGGAGGTCGTCTGCACCCAGTGGGACATGGGCGACGTCGAGAAGGCCGGCCTTCTCAAGATGGACTTCCTCGGCCTCCGCAACCTGACCACGCTCCAGGCGGCCGTGAAGCTCATCACCGAGCGCCACCCCGAGGACAACCTGGACCTCGGCAAACTCCCGCTCGACGACCCCGAGGCCTTCGCGCTGCTCCAGCGCGGCGAGACCAAGGGCGTGTTCCAGCTCGAATCGGCGGGCATCCGCGACCTGCTGGTGAAGATGAAGCCCGACCGCTTCGCGGACATCATCGCCACCAACGCGCTCTATCGTCCCGGCCCGCTCAACGGCGGTATGGTCGACGAGTACGTCGACGTCAAGAACAAGCGGAAGGAAGCCTCCTATCTGCATCCCGTGCTGCGGGAAGTCCTGGAAGAGACCTACGGGGTCATGGTCTACCAGGAACAGGTCATGCGGATCCTCAACCGCCTGGGGGACATCGAGCTCTCCAAGGCGTACGCCTGCATCAAGGCCATCTCCAAGAAGAAGATGGAGACCATCGCCGAGGGCCGCGACCAGTTCATCAAGGGCGCCATCGCCAAGGGGCTGGAGAAGGACAAGGCTGCGGGCATCTTCGAGCTGATCGTCTTCTTCGGCGGCTACGGCTTCAACAAGTCGCACTCCACGGCCTACGCACTGGTGGCCTACCAGACGGCCTACCTCAAGTCGCACTACCCCACGGAGTACATGGCGGCCGTCCTCTCGTCCGAGATGGGGGGCGCCGAGCGCGATAAGTTCTTCGTTGAACATATCGATGACTGCCGCCGCATGAACATCGAGGTCCTGCCGCCCAACGTCAACCAGGGCGAGGCCACGTTCACCGTCCACACCGAGGGGAAGATCGAGTTCGGCCTGGAGGCCATCAAGGGCGTCGGCGCCAAGGCCGTCGAGGCGATCATCAAGGCCCGCGCCAAGGACGGGCCGTTCAAGAGCCTGGAAGACTTCTTCGAGCGGATCTCCAACCGTGACGTCTCCGCCGCCGCCGCCGAGACCCTCATCCGCGCCGGGGCGTTCGACTTCCTGGGCGCCCGGCGGTCGCAGTTGCTGGCCATCCTCCCCCGCGCCATGCAGGGGGGCCAGTCCAAGCAGGAGGACCGCAAGCGCGGCCAGCGCGGGCTGTTCGACGACGACGACACGGCCCCGGCCTCGAACGGCCCGGTCGCGTCCAACCTGCCGGACGTCCCCGAGCTGCCGGACGTCGAGCGGCTCCTGGGCGAGAAGAAAGCCCTGGGCTTCTACATGTCCAGCCACCCGCTCTCCCGCTACGCCGACAAGCTGGAGGCCCTGGCGACCCACCGCGCGGCGGACATCGCGGCGGCGGCTGCGAAGCTCAAGGAGTCTTCCGGCGGCTCGTCGGGCGGGGGCGGCGGTCGGGGCGGGTTCCGCGGCGGCGGCGGCGGCGGCGGCAACCGGATGGAGGTGATCCTGGGCGGGCTGGTGACGAACGTGCAGGTCCGCAACGTTCAGAAGAGCCGGTCCGGGCTCACTCGCATGGCCAAATTCACCTTTGAAGACCTGAGCGGCTCCACGCCGGCCATGCTCTGGCCGGAGGAGTTCGCCAAGATGGGCGACGTCATCAAGGACGACGCCATCGGCTTCATCAAGGGGACCATCGACCTCAGCCGGGAGCCCGCCGAGATCGTCGTCAGCCGATTCATCCCGATCGAGAACGCCGACGCCGAGCTGTCCAAGGGGGTTGTCGTCACGCTCCGCAAGGGGGTCCAGCAGCAGGAGGACCTGGAACGGCTGCTGCGGATCGTCCGCGTCCGCCCGGGGAACCTGGACCTCTACCTGGAGATCTTTGGCATCGAGAACGTCCGCCGCGTGATCTACCGCGCGGGGGCGTCGATGAAGGTCAAGTACGACGACCGGATGGTCTCCGAGATGGGCTCGGTCGTCGGCCCGGCGAACGTCCGCCTGCTGGGCGCCCGCGGCGCCACCGCCCGCGCCGAGGTCCTCACCGCGTCCGCGCCCTCGCCCGCCGTCGGCCGCGACGAGCCGATGGAAGACGGGATGGAATCCGGGGACGACGATTGAGCTTCTCGCGTGCGAAGGCTCTTATTTCTGTCCCCTCTCCCACCGGGAGTGGGTGGCCCGAAGGGCAATACTGTTCGGCACGACTTGCATATAAGCCATCGGAGGCGATTGCCTCCCTTCTCCTCTGGTGGGAGAAGGTGCCCCGTAGGGGCGGATGAGGGGGGTCATAACCGTCGGCGGACGTTGGGATCCCCCTCATCCGGCCTTCGGCCACCTTCTCCCACCAGGGGAGAAGGGAGGTTTCCATCGCTTCTTCTGAAGCTCAATTCCCGTGCCGAACAGTATTGGCCCGAAGGGCCGGGTGAGGGTCGTCGGACTGTAGGCATAGCCTGATATCATGGCTGGCCGCGTCCAGCAGGCCCTCCGCGCTCCCACAACCCTCACCCGCCGCTGCGCGGCACCCTCTCCCGGTGGGAGAGGGGACTTCAATCGCCGCCTGGCTCGTCTTCGTCCATCGGCAAATCCTCATCCTTCGGCTCCGGGCGGCGGAGGGCGGGGAGTTCGATGGTGAAGGTGGAGCCTCGGCCCAGCTGGGACGTCACCTGGATCGTCCCGCCGTGCTCGCGGACGATCTTCTGCGAGACCGGCAGGCCCAGGCCGGTCCCGCGCGAGCCCTTGCTGCTGGCGAAGATCTGGAAGATGCCCGCGATATCGTCCTCGGCGATCCCCTTGCCGTTGTCCTGCACGCGGATGCGGACCACGCCCGTGTCGGCGGCGTTCTCGATCGAGACGGCCACTCGGGGCTGGTTCGCTCCTTCGGCGGCGTCGATCGCGTTGGTCACCACGTTCAGCACGGCGCGGTGGATGCCGTCCGGGTCGACCCAGATCTTGGGGAGAGCCTCGCAGGGGGCCCAGTCGAGCTTCACCTCGAACTCCGCGGCGCGTGACTGCATCAGCTCCACGACGTCGCCGACGGTCTCGTTCAGGTCGGTCGGCTCCAGGGCGGGCTCGCGGTCCTTGCTGAACGAGAGCATGTCCATGACGAGGTTGTAGATCTTCGTTTGGTTCTTCTCGACGATCGTCCAGCCCCGGCGCACGATCGACTCGTCCTTCTCGTTGAGGCCCAGGTCGATCAGGTAGCTCCCCCCGCGCACGCCTTGAAGGATGTTCTTGATGTGGTGCGAGAGCGTGGCGATCGTTTGTCCGACGGCGGCCAGGCGTTCGGCCTGGATCTTGTCGTTGTAGAAGGTGGTGTTCTCGATGGCCAGCCCGGCCTGGTGGCCGATGGCGACCATCAGCATCAGGTGGTCCTGCGAGAACTTCCCGCGACGCCCCGGCTTGCCCACGGGGATGAGGGCGGAGCCGTCGGACTGGATGTCGGCGTAGAGGACGCCCAGCGTGGTGTGGCGGCCCTGGACGGGGACGCAGATGGCCTCCCGGATGCGGAAGTCCATGATCGATTCGGCCGGGCCGAACCGCTTGTCGCCGGGGGCGTCGGACGTGATGACCCCCTGCCCTTGCTCCAGCACGTAGTCGGTGATCGTGCTGGAGATCGTCATCCGCTCCTCGGCGTCGGCCGGGATCCGCCAGCGGACGGCCTTGGGGACGAGCGCTCCGGATTCATCACGCAGCAGGATCGCGCCCCGGTCGGCGCCGATCGACTCGAAGACCAGCTCCAGCACCTGCGGCAGCAGCGAGTCCACGTCCAGGATATTGCTGACGGCCTGCGTGGCTCGGTACATCACCGAGAGGTTCATCAGCCGCTCGCGGAGCCATCCCGCAGCGCCGTCGGGCTGCTGAAGGACCCGCGAACCCTCGTCGGAGGGGATGCTGCGGAGGATGGCCGAGCGGTCCTCCGGGCTGCTCTTGCTCAGCAGGTCGACCCGCGTCGTCAGGTCGCGCCGGCTGTCGAGCACGCCCTCATTGTAGAGCATGACCGTCTGGCCGAGCTGCAGCCGGTCCCCGGAGCGCAGGGGGGCCTGATCGACCAGGTGGCCGTTGATGAACGTGCCGTTGGCCGACCCCAGGTCGACGATCCGGAAGACGTCGTCCTCCAGCCGGATCTCCGCGTGCCGGCGCGAGACCTCGGTGTCGTGCAGGCGGATCGGGTTCGAGGCGTCCCGGCCCAGCCCCACGGCGCTGGACTGGAACTCGAACCGCTTGCCCTGATCGGCCCCCTGGATGACGAACAAGGAGGCCACGGGGTTCAAGCTCCTCGGCTGGGCGTGGAAGAGGAAGAGGCGGACGGACGGCGATCTCAGAAAGACACCCCGTCACCGTAACCCATGCCTCCGAGCCCGTCAACCGCCGGCGCGAGCGTCACTCATCCAGGACCATAACGACCTTCCCTCCTCGCGGGGGAGGGCGGCCGCTCAGGAGTTGCCAGTTGTCCGTTGTCAGGAACAATCGTGGGTTGTTCTGGCTAAGAACTGAGAACCGGCAACTGAGAACTCCCTGTCAGTCGTCCCGACGCCTCATTAACCGACGCCCTCGCAGCCCGGCCGCCCCGATGACCGCGATCGACGCCGAGACCCACGCCGAGGGCTCCGGCACCGGCGCGGCAACCACGTTAACCGTGTAGTTCGCGCTGATCGTCACTCTGTCGCCGGCGGCGGTGGTCACGCCGACATCGAAGGTCGCCGGAGCACCATTGATGTTCACGCTATACAGGCCCACCGCGGACGTTGGGTCGATCGTCACCGTGAACAAGGCGCCCGTGTACGTTCCCCCGCTCGGGAGCGTGAAGAAGATGGGACTCGCCTCCAGGCGCGTCGAGGTCCCGGCCAGATAGGGGAAATAGACCCCCGTACTGGCGAGGCTGGCGCCCGGGTCCAGGTGCAACGTGCCCGTGAACGTGTAGGAAAACGAGTCGGAGGCCAGGGTGACCGTCGGGTTTGGGACGTCCAGCGTGACGGTGCTCGCCGCGTCGGCTGGGGCGGCGAGGCCGCCGATGAGCAGGGTGGCGGCGAGGGCGGCCGCGATTCGGGACTTGAGGCGCATCGGCTTCATCGCTCCTGAGGGTTCCGCGCGATTCGACTTCGAAATCGAACAACCCCCAGAGATATAACCGATCTCCCAGGCCTTTTTAAGGTCATATCCAAATGTTGACAATAATCACCGCGTCCCGTGCTAACGCTTCGGGGGGTGAGGAGGATGATCTCGAAGCGGGGGCGGGGCCGGGCCTCGTCGCCGATCGCACGCCACCGGCATACATCCCGAAGGCTGGGTCGAGACCCAGCTTGGAAAAGGCGACGTTCGCGCGTGCTGGGTCCGGCCCCAGCCTACCAGCTTATCGGTCAGGCTGATCAGTTGCGGAGGAGCCGACGCCCTCGCAACCCGGCCGCCGCGACGACCGCCATCGACGCCGAGACCCACGCTGAAGGTTCGGGGACGGCATCCAGTGCGCCCGGACCTGACCCCGAGGCCGAGACCAGCAGCGAGTAGTTCACGTAAATGACCTTGCTGTCGCCGGTCGTGAAGTTGCTTTCCATGATCTGGAAGGTGGGCGCAGCGGTGCCCGAGGAGTTCTTGTCGTAGAGCCCCGCCAGCGTGGTGGGGTTGATCGTCACGCTGAAGAGGACGCCGGCGTAGGTTCCGCCGGTTGGATTCAGCGGCAGGCTGGCGACAGTGCCGATCAGGCCGACCTTAGGCCCGGCGTAAGGGTTATACAGACCGAAGCCAGCCAGACTGTACCCCTCGTCGAGCGTGAACGTCCCCGTGAACTCATATTGATACGACGACGACCCCAGAACCGTCGTCCCGTTCGGCTGGTCCAGCGTCAGGCTGAAGCCCGCACGCGCCGTCCCCGAGCCGGCGGCCGCGAGCGCGACGGCCGCCAGGGCGACGCCTAGTCGCAATCCCAAACGCATCAGCAAGTCCTCCCGGGTGTTCGAGTGCGCGCCGTCGTCCCGCCGCCGCAGGGGATCGACCCCGCGGCGACCCGCCAAAGTTAACCGGCCCCCAGGCGCTCTTCAACCAAAATCAGGCCAGCCGATTCAGATATCCGAATCTGTTTGAATGGTTGAAAGCGAGCATGAGCCGACGCCGTCTCGCGAGCGAGAAGGGGCGGAGCGGGGCGGTCGACGGGCGACTTTCAGGCCTGGGGCGTGAAGAGAATGATCTCCACGCGGCGGGAGGGGGCGGGCTCGGCCGCAGCGGCGACGGTCGTCGGGGAGTGGCCGCCGAAGCCGACGGCGGCGACCTTGCGACTGCGGAACCAGCCGGCGGAGGCCAGGCTGTGGGCGTCGATCAAGTATTTGCGGACGGCGTCGGCCTGTTCCTGGGTGAGGACGTCGGCCTTGTCGGGATCGTCGGACGGGTCGGTGAAGGCGGCGACGACGACCTCGGCCTGCTTGCGCCCGGTCGCCTGCGACCAGCGGGCCACCTCGTCCAGCCGGGTCTTTCCCAGAGGGGTCAGGAGCGCACCGCCGGGCTCGAACAGGTCGGACGCGGGCAGCATGCGACTCTCCTTGCGCGAGCCCGGGCGATAGAGCACGCGGTCGCGCTCATAATACGAGCGGGCGTCGAAGTACCGTGAGATCGGCCAGGTCTGCTTCACGGCCAGCATGTTCTCATCCAGATCGGCGACGGCCTTCTCTCCCTTGTGGGTCAGAGCGATCAGGTCGTTGTAAACGGCGTCGTCCTTGATCAGTTTGCCCAGGCTCCCCTTCCCCTCGCGGACCTCCGCCGAGAGTGCGGCGAGGTGTTCCAGCCCCTGGCGGGCCTGTTCGGCGGTGGCGTCGAACCGGCGCAGGGATTCGCCGGCCTTCGCCATGAGGTCGGCGAGGTCGGCGGGAGGCTCCGATCGGATCAGCGACCCCTCGGCGGCGGGGGGGGCGTCCGGGAGGCCGGGCTTCAGGTCGACGACGCGGGCCCCGATCATCCCCTCCAGAGCGATTCGGGCCGTCGTATCCTCGCGGACAAGCCGGTGCAGGTTCTCGTCGATCCGGAGCACGAGTTCGACGGGGTCCCCCGGCCGGGCCGGCGGCACAACCTTCTCCACGAGCCCGGCGTCGATGCCCTGGAACCTGACGCGATGCCCGGGCTCCACGCCGACGACGCTGTCGAACTGGGCGCGAACGTGGAACGTCGGCTGCACCTGCCAACGACGATGCGCCACCTGGAACAGCCCGAACCCAGCGACTGCCAGCACGACCGCCGCAAACCCGACGTTCGCCAGCAGCCGCCACCGCCCCATGCTCGCCCTCATCTTCGGCCGCTCCCCGTTGAAGGTCCCGTCATTAACGGACAGAAGAGAAGATGCTCCTCGTTCCAACCCTCGACAAGTTGTTCGTCGGATTGCGGCGGAAATCTCCAGGCGGTTGGAAAGTTTGGGGCTCGCGATCTCAGCGTCGCGAACCTTGGCGGCTCGATTCGGATGCTCCCTCTCCCGCCGGGAGACGGCAGCCGCGCTGCGGCGGGTAAAGGTTGTGGGATTTCGGAGGGCGTGCCGGACGCAGCCGGCCACGAAGTCAGGCTATGCCTACAGTCCGACGACCCTCACCCGGCCCTCTGAGCTACCTTCTCCCGGCGGGAGAGGGGACCTGGATCCGCTCCGTCGTTTGGACTTGTTGCGGCTCGCCAAACAACATCAGCCTTAAGGCAGCGGCGCGGCGGCGGGATAGCCGTTCATGGGGGCGTAGCCGTGCCAGTACTGCGAGTAATAGTTGCTGCCGTAGGGGCCCATGCCGTAGGCCTGGCCGTACGTCTGGTAGCGGGCGAAGGGGGAGTACGTCGGCACGCCGGCCGGGAGTTGGTTCAGGTCGGTCAGACTCCCCCGGGGGAGTTCGCGGCTGAACGGCGCGGGGGCCTGCTCGTAGCCTCGGGCGTAGGTCCGCTGGGGCTTCTTGTTGCGGGCCGCTCGCCTGGCTGAGGCTGGTTCAACAGTCTTGCCGGCCGGCTTGTCGGCCCCGTCCTCGTCGGCCTTGGCGTTGGCGTCGGCCTGGGCCTTCTGGACCGGGTGGACGCCCTCGTGGGCGGCGTTGGCGGCGTCGATCGTCGCGGCCTCAACGGGGGTCTCCGCCACGATCGGCGGGATCACCGGAGCCGAGAAAAAGGTGCCGAATCGCGATTCGATCACCCCCGGGAACGGATAGTACAACGTCGGCGCCTGCACGTACTCGCCGCCGAACCCGCCGTACTCCTGCGCCCAGGCCGAGGAGGCCGGAACCGTTATCAACAACGCCGCCGCGCCGATCAGTTGCCGCCTCATCGTGGTCCTCTCCTGGTGTGTTGAAACCTTCTCTATCTTAGTGTGCCGCCTGGGAGGGCGTGTCGAAAAAAAATCATCCGGAATTTCTCAAGTCGAATTTTTTGGTTGACCTAAAACCAACTTTAGCCCATTGTGGTTCCATCAAGAAGTGGGCAATGCCCACTTACAGACGTCTTATGATTCCAGCCAGGGACGTAAGGCAAAGCCGGCGCCACGAGCGCCCGGGAAGCGAGGGCGTGAATGGCCGTGGTGGAGGACGTGGGTTCGGAACGGCGGTCGCTGGAGGAGGTTCACGGCTCGGTCGAGGTTCCGACGGACCCGGGGCGGCTGGGCCGCTTTCGTCGGCTCTTCACGTTCCTGGGGCCGGCGTACCTGGTAAGCGTCGGCTACATGGACCCAGGCAACTGGGCCACCGACCTCGAAGGCGGGGCCCGGTTCGGCTACGCCTTGCTCTGGGTCCTCTTGATGTCGAACGTGATGGCGCTGCTCTTGCAAACGCTGGCCGCTCGACTGGGCGTCGTGACCCGCCGCGACCTGGCTCAGGCCTGCCGCGAGGAATACTCGCCGAAGGTCAACGCCGTCCTCTGGGTGCTCGCCGAGATCGCCATCGCGGCCACCGACCTGGCCGAAATCCTCGGGACGATCATCGCCCTGAAGCTGATGTTCGACCTCCCCATGCTGCTGGGGTGCATCGTCACGGCGTTCGACACCTTCCTCCTCCTGTACCTCCAGCGCTGGGGAATGCGCAAGATGGAGGCTGTGATCCTCGCCCTGGTGGCGACGATCGGGGCCTGCTTCCTGATCCAGGTCTTCATGGCGAGGCCCGACATGGCCGGGATGGTCGCCGGGCTGAGGCCGTCGCTGCCGCCAGGCTCATTGGTGGTGGCGATCGGCATCCTGGGGGCGACCGTCATGCCCCACAACCTGTATCTGCACTCGGCCCTGGTACAGACGCGGAAGATCGGCACGGACTCGCTCAGCAAGGCGTCTGCCTGCAAATTCTACCTGATCGACTCAACCGTCGCGCTTAACGCGGCCTTCTTCGTCAACGCGGCCATCCTGGTCCTGAGCGCGGCGGTCTTCCACGCCAACGGCCGCGAGGTGGCGGCGATTGAGGAGGCCTACCACCTACTCCCCAGCTTCCTCGGGGGCGCTGCGCCGATCCTCTTCGGCGTGGCTCTGTTGTGCGCCGGGCAAAGCTCGACGCTGACGGGGACGCTGGCTGGGCAGATCGTGATGGAGGGCTACCTCCACCTGCGGATCGCTCCGTGGCTGCGTCGACTGATCACGCGGCTGATCGCGCTGATCCCCGCCGTGGTGGTGATCGCCCTGGCCGGCGAGCGGGCGACGCAGTCCCTGCTGGTTCTCAGTCAGGTGATCCTCAGCCTGCAACTCTCATTCGCGGTGATCCCGCTGATCCACTTCACGTCCAACCGCCGCAATATGGGGGCGTTCGCGACCCCCTGGTGGGGGCAGATCCTCGCCTGGTTGGTCGCCGCGGTGATTGTGGGCCTGAACGGGTACCTCGTCTTCGACCAGGTCGGCGAGTGGGTGTCGGCGGCGGCGGAGTCCGGGATTCGACTGGGTCCAGTCCCGCTGGCCTGGCTGGTAGCCGTCGGGCTCTGGTCGCTGGTCGGCGGGGTGGCGGGCCTGCTGGGCTGGGTGCTGGTGAAGCCGATCGTGAAGCCGTCGCCCGGATGGTCGCCCCCCTCGCGGACTGAGATGGACTGGACCGAGGCCCTGCGTCCCCGTCCGCTGGCGACGATCGGCGTGGCCCTGGAGCATACCTCGGCCGACGTGGAGATCCTCAACCGGGCCCTGGGCCTGGCGCAGTCGCAGACGGACCGGCCGGAGCTGGTGCTGCTCCACGTGGTCGATTCGCCGGTGTCGGCCCTGCACGGCGACATGACGGCCGACCTGGAGACCGACGCCGACTCCGACTACCTGGACAGCCTCGTGGCGACGCTCCGCCAAAAGGGCTACCGGGCCGTCCCCGCCCTGCTCCACGGCCCCGACCCGGCTCGCATCCTGATCGACCACCTCCGCGAGAAGCCCGTGGACATCCTGGTGGTGGGCTCGCACGGCCACGGCTGGCTGCGCGACATGGTCTACGGCCAGACCGTGGACCGCGTCCGCCACGGGCTGGAAATCCCCATGATGATCGCCCGTCCGACGACGGACGCCTGATCGCCTGTCGACCGGGCGTCCGGGGTTTTCGGGGTGAATCGGGCGGAATCATTGGGCTTGACCCGCCGTTCCGGCCGATCCTGTAAGCGAACAAGAAGCCCGGCGGCCGTGACGCGAGCCATCGCGAAGCGGTCGTCGAGAGCCGGTCGCCCCGCGGTTCGCCCGCGTCATCGCATCCGGTCGCCGGGCTCTTTCTTAAGACGACTCCCCGCGGCGGCACGCCCCCCTTCACCGAACGAAGGGGCCAGGAAAGGCGAGCCGGCCGAGAACGCCAAGGAGGGTGGAAGCTATGGGGTTGCCCGGCATGAGTTCGCCGCGAGGAGCCACGCGCCGACGGGCGGCGCTCTGGTCGGCGCTGGCGATGGGCTTCGTGTTGCCGTCGGTGGGCTGCCAGGTTGAATACGCCGGCATGA
Source organism: Paludisphaera rhizosphaerae (assembly GCF_011065895.1). Classification (NCBI taxonomy): domain Bacteria; kingdom Pseudomonadati; phylum Planctomycetota; class Planctomycetia; order Isosphaerales; family Isosphaeraceae; genus Paludisphaera; species Paludisphaera rhizosphaerae. The sequence continues at coordinate 78,119 of NZ_JAALCR010000021.1, forward strand.
CCCTCCCCTCTGGCAAGTACATGCACGACGACGTTCAGTACTTCCCCCGAGGACCTGAGTTCCCCTGGGCCAACACCCAGGCCGCCACTCAGCGGGCTCGGATGCGGGCCATGGGGATGGACGTCCCCAACAACATCCAACCGATCACCGATCAGCGGCCCGGAGCGGGCATGCCGACGGGCGCCCAGAACACGTTCGGCAACCCGACCGACGTGAACGTCAGCCCGATGAGCGAACTCCCCGCGCCTCCGGCCCCCGGCATCGCCCCGGCCGCCCCCGAAGCGGGCGTCCCGGCCCCGCCGCCGCCAGGGAACCCCTGACACGACCGCCTCAAAACGGTCGCCCGCATGTGGGCGACGCCTCCTGACGACTCCGGCACCCAGTCCGGCAGTCTGAAAGAGGCGTCGCCCTTCATTTTTTTGCGCTCAAGTCTCCGGCCGAGTCGCTCCCAACTGAGACGCAAAACAGAATCGATTTCGCACGACCATCCCGTTGATTCGGACCACACCGACAAAACCGTAACTTCTTGATCCGTCAGTGACCTTGGTTTTTTTTCGACGCAACACCTCCGGCCCCCTCTGGTGTTGAATAGGATGTCGATAGGGAATCTCGCCGATCGTCGTCCTGGACCGGGGAGTCGACTGCTATGCAAGCAGGCATGACAGAGCGTCGTCGAGGGATCGGGTGGGTGGCGTGGGCCGCGGCCGGGTGCCTTGGGCTCTCGCCGATCGCGATCGCCGACGAGCCGGCGAAGGAGAAGCCGGCGACGAAGCCCGCCGCCACGGCCGAGATGGCCGCCGACGACGCCTCCGCCCGCGAGATCGCCCAGGCGATCCAGGAGCTGCGCGCCGCGGCCGCGAGAAAGGCCGCCCGCAACCCCAAGGCCCCGGCCGAGCTGCCGAAGCGTCCCGAACGCAAGGTCGTCGCGCCGACGATCACCTCGGCAAAGATCGACGAGCTGGTCGCCGCCCGGCTGACGAAGGCGACCCCGAGCGTCGCCCCGGCCCCCCCGACCAACGACGTTGAGTTCGTCCGCCGCGCCTACCTGGACGTCACCGGCGTCCCGCCGACGCCCGCCCAGGTCCGCGAGTTCGTTGAGGCACGCGGCTCCGACAAACGGGCCCGGCTGATCGACGAACTGCTCAAGACGCCCGACTACGGCCGCAACTGGTCGCGATACTGGCGCGAGGTGATCCAGTTCCGCGCCTCGAACGCGTCCCTTCAGCAGGTCCGATTCGACCTGCTGGAAGACTGGCTGGCCGGCGAGTTCGAGAAGAACCGTCCCTGGGACGAGATCGTCACCGACCTGATCACGACCACCGGCCCCACCGATGAGAAGGGCGCCGCCAACTTCACGGCCGCCCACGCCGCCTCCCCCGTGCAACTGGCCGGCGAGGCCTCGCGGATCTTCCTGGGCGTCCAGATCCAGTGCGCCGAGTGCCACAACCACAAGACCGATTCGTGGAAGCGCGAGCAGTTCCATGAGCTGGCCGCGTTCTTCGCCGGCGGCCGGGTCCAGCGGACCGAGAAGCCCATGCCCGGCGTGAAGGCCCGGTTCGCCGTCATGGAGCAGCCCCGCGCCCGCTACGCCATGCCCGACCTGGCCGAGCCGACCAAGACGATCCCGGTGAAGCCCAAGTTCTTCCTGGCCTCGTCCACGTCCCCGTCGGAGTCGATCGCCGACGGCTTCACCCCGGCTCAGCTCCGCTCGCTGGCGGCCTCGTACATCACGGGTCAGGACAACCCCTGGTTCGCCCGCGCCTACGTGAACCGGATCTGGACGGTCCTGATGGGCGAAGGCTTCTATGAAGCCATCGACGATATCGGCCCCGAGCGCGAGGTCAAAGGTGAGGAGATCCTCTTCCCCCTGGCCGACCAGTGGCGAGAAGGGGGCTACGACGTCCGCTGGCTCTTCCAGACGATCCTGAACACCAAGGCCTACCAGCGGAAATCGAAGGCGGCCAGCCAGTCGCAACTCGCCGCCGTCTGCCCCAGCCGGCTCCGCGCCGACCAGATCTTCGAGGCCCTCGCCGTCGCCCTGGATCTCTCCGCCATCGGCGGTCCGGACGGCTCGCCGAGGAAGGCCGACGGCTCGCTGCTCAAGCCGACGCAGACGTCCAACGGCGCGAAGCCTCAGGCCTCCAAGAAGGCCGTCGAGGCCGCCGGGTTGGCCGGCGGGGTCGACAAGCGGAAGGTCGGCCCGGGGGGTCTCCGCCAGCCGTTCGACAAGCTCTTCGGCGTCGACCCATCGGCGATGCCGGATGAGGTTCTGGGGACCATCCCACAGGCCCTCTTCCTGATGAACGGCCCGATAGTCCACAACCGGACCCAGGCCCGCCCCGGCACGCCGCTGGGAGCGATCCTCGCCCGCTCGACGAACGACCGCCAGGTCCTCAACCAGCTCTACATGCTGGTCCTGTCGCGGCTGCCCAATCCGCAGGAGGTCGAGACCTGCGTCCAGTACATCACCAAGTCCGGCAACCGCAACGAGGCTTTCGAGGACGTTTACTGGAGCCTCGTGAACTCGACCGAGTTCCTGTCTCGGCGGTGAGTTCGATTCCGATCCGACGTCTTCCCCCCTCGCGGGGGAAGACAGACCGCGAAGCGGTCAGATGAGGGGGACGACCGCCATCGGACGCGCATCCGACGGCCGGTCTTCAAGGCCACGCCGATCCCCCCTCATCCGGCCCTGCGGGCCACCCTCCCCCGCGAGGGGGGAAGGCCCCACGAGACCGTCCCTGTCCCATCAACCGGTCCCACACGCCCGATCCATACGGAGCGCCTTCCCATGCTGACCGAATCGAGCATCGTCCAGGTGGCCATGGATCACCGGGGAGTGGTCGGCCGCCGCGGTTTCCTGAAGAGTTTGGGCCTTGGCGCCGCCGGGCTGTTGGGGGGAGGCGTCGCCCCGCTGGGCCTCGGCGACCTGATGAGCCTGCGGGCCGACGAGCTTCGCAAGCGGGACACCGCCTGCATCCTGCTCTGGATGGCTGGCGGTCCGAGCCAGATGGAAACCTTCGACCCCAAGCCGGGGACCGCCAACGGCGGCGAGACCAAGACGATTGAGACCGCCGTCCCGGGAATCCACATCGCCCAGGGCTGGGAGAAGCTCGCCGGCTCGATGAACGACATCGCGCTGATCCGCTCCATGACCAACAAGGAGGGGAACCACCAGCGAGCCGACTACCACCTCCACACCGGCTACATCCCCACCGCGACGATCCGACACCCGAACATCGGCAGCATCGCCGCCGCTGAACTGGGGGACCCATCCTTCGACCTGCCGCACATGGTCGCCATCGGCGGCGCAACGACCGGCGCGGGCTTCCTCGGCGCGGCGTACGAGCCGTTCCTCATCCCCAACGTCCAGCGCCCTCCCGACAACGTCGCCGCCAAGGTGGACACCGGCCGCTTCGAGCGCCGGCTGGGCCTCTTGAATCGCCTGGAGAAGGTCGGCTTCGAACAGGCTGGGGGCTCTGACCGCGTCCGCGACCACCGCGCGCTGTACAGCCAGACCTCGAAGATGGTCCTCTCGCCCCGGATGAAGGCGTTCGACCTGGAGCAAGAGCCCTCGCCGGTCCGCGACGCCTACGGCCGGACGCCGTTCGGCCAGGGCTGCCTGCTGGCCCGCCGACTGGTCGAGGCCGGCGTCACGTTCGTCGAGGTCCGCCTCGGCGGCTGGGACACCCACAACCAGAACAACGAACGCGTCGCCAACCTCGCCGGCCAGGTCGCCCCGGGCTTCTCCGCCCTGCTCAACGACCTCAAGGAGCGGGGCCGTCTCGACCGCACCTTGATCGTCTGGATGGGCGAGTTCGGCCGCACCCCGAAGATCAACAATACGGCCGGCCGCGACCACTTCCCCAGGGTCTTCAACGTCGCCCTGGCCGGCGGCGGGATCAAGGGGGGCCAGGTCGTCGGAGCCTCCAGCGCCGATGGCACCGAGGTCAAGGACCGTCCCGTCGCGGTCACCGACCTTATGGCGACCATCTGCAAGTCCCTCAAGATCGACGCCACCAAGGAAAACCAGACCGCCATCGGCCGTCCGATCCGGATCGTCGACGGCGGCAAGCCGGTCACGGAACTCTTCGGCTGACAGCGCACGCCTCTGAAGTCTTCCCCCCTTGCGGGGGAAGACGTCCCGCTCCGCAGGAGTCCCGCCCATCGTCCCCTCTCCCGCCGGGAGAGGGTGGCCCGAAGGGCCGGGTGAGGGTCATCGGACCTGTAAGCATAGCGGGGGTTTGCGGCCTTCTGAACCGACACGCCCTCTGAAATCCGACAACCCTCACCCGCCGCTGCGCGGCACCCTCTCCCGCCGGGAGAGGGGATCTAGTTCATCGCTGTAGCGTCCGGCCGTCGGCTCGTGATCCCGGCCGGGTCCCTCATCACTTCGGAGCCGTCGCCGGCTTCACTTCCTTGAGCGACTCCAGATAGGCGATCAGGTCGGCGAAGTCGCCGGGGCTGATGCCTTCCACCAGCCCGGGGGGCATGATCGAGACGTCGCCGCGCTTGCGGTCCTCGATCTTGTCGGCCGGGATGCGGATGGTTTTTGCATCGGCGTCCTGAATCTCCAGGGCCTCGGGCGTCTCGCTCTTGAGGACGCCGGTGACGACGCGGCCGTCTTCCAGCGCCAGAACGACGGGCTCGAATCCGCTGGAGATCTTGGCCGAGGGAAGCAGCACCGAAGTGATGATCTCGTCGCGGGGGTACTTGGCGCCGACGCTCGACAGCTCGGGGCCGACCGTCGCCCCGCCGGGCGCGACCGCGTGGCACTTCACGCAGGCCGGCCCCTTGAGGTCGTGGAAGAGCGCCTTGCCGTGATTCACGTCGCCGCCCCCCTTCGCCGCGCGGGCTCGGTAGGCCTCGGGATCGAAGGCGACCGTCGTGGGAGCCTTCAGGAAGGCGTAGTCCAGCGCCCCCGAGATCGCGACCGAGAAATCCCACGGGCCCGAGTTGTTCCCACAGCGGACGACGACCCGATTCACGCCCTGGCGCAGTGGCGCATCGAAGTGGTCGGCCTCGGGCCTGAAGCCGCGGCTCTTGTCGAAATCATAAGCCTTCTCGCCGTTGACCCAGACCGCCAACGTGTCGTCCGAGCCCACTGAGAACGTGGCGACGCGATCGGAGGGGCTTTGAACCTCGGCCACGCCGAAGACCGCCTGCTTGTCGCCTGAACCGTAGAGCCGGGCCAGGTTGATCCGGCCGCGACGGTCGCGGGCGTCGGTCTCTCGCCAGCGGACCTTCTTGCCGTCAAAGCCTTCCATCTCTCCCTGGGTCTCGACAGTCCCGGTGAGCGGGAACGGCGGCTGGGCCGCCTTCTCGAACGGGCCGATGAGCTTCCACGTGCGGATCGGCTCCAGCAGACCAAAGGCAGTGCGAAGGTCGGGGACGGCGCCGGCCGGAAGTTCGCGGCGCCCCGCTAGCTGGTCGAGCTGCGGAACGGACTCGTTCTTGAGCTGCGCGAGCGCCTCGGCGGCCTTCTTCCGGAGCGTGGGATTCTTGACCGCGAGCGCCTCGATGAAGACGGGCATCGCCTCTTTCACGGGCGCCTCGGCGAGGGCCTCCGTCGCCTCGGTCCGCAGCTCGTCACGACGTGCAGCGGCGATCAACGTGGCCGAATCCTCCAGCGTGCCGAGGGCTTCCACGGTCTTCTTGCGCACCGACAGATCGGCGTCGTCGATCTTCGCTCGGAGCGCCTTCAGGGCCGAATCGGAGCGGCCGTTGCGACGAGCGGCCAGAACGGAGCCCAAAGCGCCGACGGCGGCCTCGCGGACGGAGGCCGCGGGGTTTTCCAACGTCTTGACCAGAGCCGCCACGGCGGCGTCGGCCTGGAATCGACCGAGGGCGGCGACCACGCTCTTGCGCCGGTCGTCGTTCAGCGAGGGGTCGTCCAGGACTGCGAGCAGTACGTCGGTCGCCTCGCGCCCGCCGATCGCTTCCACGGCTTGAAGGGCGGCGTCGCGGACGACGGCCGGCCCCTTGGAGTCGCGGACCGACGCAGCCAGCGCCGGCAAGGCCTCGCGATCGCGCAGACCGCCCAATGCGCCGGCGAACGCGGCGCGGGCTTCGGCGTCGGTCTCGGCGGCGAACCGGGCACGCACGAGGGACTTCGACGCCTGGTCGTCGACCTCGGCGACAGCCCCGGCCGCGGCGATCCGCACGGCGGACGCGGGGTCTTCCAGCCGGCCGCGGAGGGCCTCCAGCACCATCGGCGTCCCCTCCCAATCGACGGTCTTCGCCGGCGGCTTGCCCTTGGCGGGCTGAGTCCCCCACCACTTGCCGTCCCAGGGCGGAGCTTCACGAGCCACCGACGCCAGCCGAACCACCGCCCGCGCGCGTTCGGCCGGCTCGCCGCCGCCACCGGCGAACGCCGTCAGCACCTTGACGGCCTCCTTCGAATAGGCTCCCTCCAGCGTCAGCAAGATCCCAGCGCGGACCTTCGGGTCGGTCGATGCGAGGCCGGCCGCGACCTTGTCCCAGTCGCCGATCCGGGCCATCGCCTTGCGAGCGGAGAAAGCGAGATAGACGTCCGGATCGGCGACGGCCGGGATGAGCGCCGCGACCCCCGAAGGGTCGGCGATACGGCCCAGGGCGATCATCGATTGGAGCCGGACGGCGGGCTCGGCGTCGGCCAGCGCAGCGATGAGGGCGTCTGTCGCGAACGGCCCGAATTCGAGGCCCAGCGCACGAGCGGCCTGGGAGCGGACGTCGGCCGAGGGGTCCTTCAACGCCTTCGTCAGAGGCTCCGCACCCTTCGGCGACCGAGCCGCGATCCCGGCAACCGTCCATACGAGGTGACGGCGGGCCGTCTCGGGCGTCTGCGGGTTAGCGAGAGCGGTCGTCGTCACGTCGTAAGCCGCATCGCCGCGACGAATCAGCTCGCGCTGGGCGCGGATGCGCTCGGTGCGGGCGGGGTGGTCGAGAGCCGCGATGAGCGTAGGGGCGTCGTCGCTGTCGGCCCCTCTCGGCTTGCGAGCGATCGGCTCGCCGGCGTAGGTCACGGCGTAGACGCGGCCGAGTTGCTCCTTCTTCTCGCCCCAGCCGCCCATCGACCAATCGGCGACGTACATCGTCTGGCCGTCGTGCGAGAGGGCCAGGTCGATCGGGCGAAAGTTCTCGACGTCCCCCGGCTGGACGAAGTCGACCACGTCCGCGACCTCGAAGGTCGCTCCCTTGGGCTTGAACCGGAAAGCCCGGACGGCCCGCTTGCCCCACTCGGCCCAGAAGGCGCGGCCGCGGAAGTCCTCGGGCCAGGCGTCCTCTTCATAGACGACCCCGCCGCACGGGGAGCCGCCGCCGTACTCGGCCATGTGGGGGAGGATCTTGTCCTTGCGGTCGTGGTAGTCGTACGGATAACCGAAATAGCCGCCGTCGATGTGATGGACCACCCGCGTCCACCAACCGAGGCCGTCGTCGGTGTTGTCATAGGTGAAGAGCTGGTCGCGGGCGTCGAGGTTCGGTTCCAGGTGGTTGCGCGTCCCGGACGAATAGACCTCCAACTCCGTGCCGTCGGGCCGGCAGCGAATCACGCCGCCCCCCTTGAGCTGGACCGTCCGGCCGTCGGGCCCCGTCGCCTTCGGCACGCCCTTGTCGCCGACCGATATATACAGATGACCGTCCATGCCGATCTGGATGCCCGAAACGATGTGATCGTTGAGCATGTTGGGCACGCCCGGGCCGACGCCCATGTCGGTGAAGATTTCCCGACGCTCGTCGGCCTTGCCGTCGCCGTTGGTGTCGCGGAGGACGGTCAGGTTGGGCATGTTCATGACGTACAACGAACCGTCGCGCCAGAGCATGCCGAAGATCGCGTTCAGCCCCTCGGCGAAGACGGTGGGCTCGTCATGCCCCGGCCGAAACAGGAGGATGCGGTCGATCGGCTTGTTCGCCGGCCCGATCTGGTCCATCGGATCCTCGCCGACGAACAGCGAGCCGTCCGGAGCCGTCGCGAGCTGGCACGGATACGAGACCGCCGGCACCGCCGCCACCAGCCGAATTTTGAACCCCTCGGGCACCTTGGGCATCTCGCCGCGTACCGCGGCGACGCACCAGACTCCCGCCAAAGCGAGTGTGATCACGAAACGTGGTAAGGAACGGCGTGCGGAGGAGGTCCGCGAGGCGGGTGCCTGGGGCATGGAGAGTAATTCCTCTTCAGGCAGCAGTGGCGCGATCGACAAGGAGTGGCGGCGATTGTACAACCCTTGCTCAACGACCCGCAACCTTGCGACCAACGATGGCGTCCCTTCTCGCCAACGTATAAACTGCTACAAAACCGCCATATTCGGTCTCACCGGCGGATCTCGGGATTGGTCCAATCGGAAACGGCGTCCATGGCGAATCTGAAGCTCGTCATCGAGGTATGCGACCAATCCGTTGGAGGGACGGGACAGTGGTGGAGCGGAACGGACCGGATCGGCGAACCCATTCGGTTCTCTGCATTGGACGCCCAGCGTCAGGCCGAGATGGGCCGACGCTTCCTGGAGCTGTTCGAGTCCGGGACCGCGTCAGGTCGCGGCGTGCGTCCTTTGGTTGAGCCGGAACTCCTCGCCGCAATGGGACGCCTGCTGTCCGAAACCTGGTTCCGGCCGGTGTGGGACGGCGTCAAGAGTCGGATCGCATCGACAACGAATCAGTTGATGATCCAGAGCTCCCATTCCGACGTCCTGAACCTTCCCTGGGAGCTGGTGGAGCTTGAGACGGGTGCGTCGATCGGCTGCGATCCGAGTTGGTCGCTCTATCGGTCTCCGTTGAACGCGCCTTCCCCGACCGGAGGGCCGCTCCGTGCGGGCCCGCTCCGGGTCCTCTTCCTGGCCTCGGCACCCGTGGATCAGGGGCAGCTCGACTACGACCGCGAAGAAGACGCCATCCTTCGGGCGACGTCCCGGCGCAAGGACGTGAGTCTCTACATCGCCGAGATGGGGAGCTTCGAGGCCCTCCGCGACCTCGTGGCCGAACACCGGCCGCACGTCGTCCACCTGTTGGGTCATGGGACGCTCGGAGAGAACGGCGTGGGCTCGTTCGCGTTCGAGGACGAGCGGGGACGTACCGACCTTCGGGGGGCCGACAGGATTGTCGCGGACGTGTTTCGGGGCGGTCGACACGGGGTCCGTTGCGTCTTCTTTAACGGCTGCCAGACCTCGCAGGCGGCGACCGCAGGCCTCTGCCAATCGCTGGTCAAGGCGGGGGTACCGCTCGCGGTTGGTTGGTCGGCCAGCGTGGCCGACGATCGCGCCCTTCGATTCGCCGAGGAGTTCTACCGGAGCATCGGCCTTCGCGAGCCTGTCCCGATCGCCGTCGCCCGGGCCCGCGAGACGATCCGACGCGCCGGCCGCGTGGGGCAACAGGGTTCGGAACTTCAGGACGCGACGTTCGCCCTGCCCCAGGTTTACGCCTCGCTCCCGGACGGTTTGCTGTTCGATGCCTCCCTGCCGCCGGAACCCGACGCCCCGCCGCGGACGACCTACATGGTCATCGGCAACGGCATCAAGGGCCTGAGAGAGGGCTTCGTCGGTCGTCGACGCGAACAACAGAGGCTGGTTCCCGCGATTCGCGACGGCGAAATTACGTTCGCCGTCCTGACGGGACTCGGCGACGCCGGGAAGAGCACGCTCGCGACCCGCGCCGCGAATCGCCTCAAATCGGCCGGCTTCGAGATCGTCCCGATTCGCGCGGTGAAACACAAGGACGGCCCCGAGGCGGCCGGCCGCGAATTGATGAGCAGCCTCAAGGACGGGTTGGGCGTTGCGTTCATCCGGGCCGGCCGCGAAGACCTCCGAGGCCAGATCACAAACGGCCAGATCACCGAGCCGGTGCGACTCGACCTGGCGGTTCGAGGATTGAACGAGGTGCGGGCGCTCCTGGTCGTCGACAACTTCGAGGACGTCCTCGATCCGGAGACACGTCGCATCGCCGATGCTACCCTGGCCGAATTTTACTGCAAACTGGCGTACAACCTGGTGGGCGAGTCCCGAGCGATCGTGACCTGTCGCTATCTCCCAGAGCAGACCCCGATCGATCAGCCGACCGTCGACCATTTGCCACTTCCCGATTTCACGGAGTCGGATTACCTCAAATTCCTCCGCAGAGACCCCGTGGTCGCTGACCGAATCGCCTGCGGCGATCTTAAGCCTCTCCTCCTCCATCAACTCCACGCCGTTTTCGGCGGCACTCCCGGCTTCTTGGTGACGATCCGCAAGATCCTTCGAACGGCCGACGCCGACGAGCTGCGCGACGAGCTGGACGAGCTGGGAGACCCCGCCGGAGTCCTGGCCGGGGCCCGCGAAGCCTATTACGAGAACCTCGTCGCCGTTCGCCTTTACACAGCCCTCCATCCCGACGCCCGCTCGCTCGTCAGCCGGCTGGCGGTCAGCGAGCTTCCCCTCCCTCCCGTCGCCGTTGCCCAACTCACCGATCTCGAGGACGACGTCATCGAACCACACCTGGAGTCCGGCGTCGCCTTCGGCCTGCTGCAGCGTTTCGACGACCCCGTCCATCCCCCGCTCTATCACCCCCCCGGACTTCTCCGGCCCTGGCTCACGGACGCGAGCCGGCTCTCCGACGAGGTCGCTCGCGACATCGACCGTCGTCTGGCCGCCTTCTGGAAGGAGTATTGCGAAAACGACCGGGAGAACGAATATCGCGTGTCCATCGAGTCCGAACTCCTGGCCTGCCGACGCCACGCCGACCGCGGCGGCGATCGAACGACCTTTCGATGGGCGACGCTTCGTCTTAGTCACAATATGGAAAAGCGATCCGACTGGCTCGCCGCACACGCGTTACTCCAGGAGATCCCTCTTCAGGAACAGGAGACCGGGGTTCTCCTTGATCTAGCCAGGGTGGAAGCCAAAATTGGAGCTTTGAAGTCGGCCAGAGAACGGCTGGAAAACTCGCTGGCAATTAACTCGACAGACCGAGCCAGCGAGGCCGCCGCATTGCACAGCCTCGCCACGATCGACCTAAACGAGGGCTCGTACGCGGCGGCCCGCGAGAAGTTCGCCCGCTCCCTCGAGATCCGGCAGGCGGTCGGCGACCGCGCCGGCGAGGCCGCCGTATGGTACGACCTCGCCTCTCTCGACCTTGAGGAGGGCTCGTACGCGGCGGCCCGCGAGAAGTTCGCCCGCTCCCTCGCCATCGAGCAGGCCGTCGGCGACCGCGCCGGCGAGAGCGCCGCGTGGCGTCAACTCGCCAGGATCGACCTTGAGGAGGGCTCGTACGCGGCGGCCCGCGAGAAGTTCGCCCGCTCCCTCGCCATCGAGCAGGCCGTCGGCGATCTCGCCGGCGAGTCCGGATCGTGGCACGGCCTCGCCAGGATCGACCTTGAGGAGGGCTCGTACGCGGCGGCCCGCGAGAAGTTCGCCCGCTCCCTCGAGATCCGGCAGGCGGTCGGCGACCGCGCCGGCGAGGCCGCCACCTTCGCCCAGTTGGGCGTCATCGCATTTTCGCTGCGAAGACTGGAAGTCGCGGCGGAGCTGACAGCCATCGCCCTGTGGCTCCTCGAGACTGTTGGTCATTCCGATCGGGCGATCACTCGCCGGAATCTCGACTACACGTGCCGCATCCTGGGTTATGACCAGGCGCAGTACGATGCTTTGCTGGAATCGGCCGGCGAGGAGTACCGCAAGGATCGCGGAGCCGGCCTGATCGCACGAGCGTTCGAGGGTGATCCGGACGATGCTTGATGAGCCTCGACGAGTTCGAGTCATCGCCTCGGCCTTCACCGCCTGGGCCTCGTCACTCTTTTCGGATGGCTCCGACAACTTCGACGCGGATGGGGACGCCGTCGATCGAGCGGGGAAGGTCGACGTCGGGAGGAGGAGGAGACTGGAGGTTGATCTTGAGGCCGAAGCCACCGTCGACACGCTGGATGCCGACGCCGACGACCTGAGTGCGAGCGGCGAAGAGGATCCGGGCGCGATCCTTGACGGCTCGGGCTTGCTCCAGGGTGACATCGGCCATGAGAAGGGACCTCCACCCCTGGATTATAGGCTTCCGACCGACGTTCAACCAAGAAAGAGATCGACCTTCAGCTCGTCGAGCACGGTTCGGAGCGGGTTTGCGTAGGTCAACCCCTTGCCGTTGGAACCGCCCAGATCGCCGCCGGCGAACAGCAGAGCCACCGCGCGGCGGTCGGCGCCGACGATCAGCGAACCGCTGTCGCCCCCCCGGCTGAACGGCTCGTCCCCTTCTCCCTCGATCTCGATCTGATCGTTGAAGGTGAGCAGGCCGAGATCGTATCGAATGACCACGTCGTCAACCTCGAAAGCCGTGACGCGGCCCCGGGTCAGGCCGGTCGTTCGACCGATCTTGGCCACGGCGTCGCCGTCCATGAGCGCGGCGTCACCCAGGCCGGCGAGCTTGCCCAGTCCGGTCAGCGTCCGAGCGTCATATTCGATCTTCTCCGCGATCGTGGCGACGGCGGCGTCGACGAGATTGGTCCCCTCACGCTTGAGGCGGATGAAGCGGAGCAATTCGCCGACCTTGGAATCCGGCAGGCTCCCGCCGTCGTACTTGCCCGGCTGGAGGATCGCGTCCCCCTTTTTCGCCTTGTTCTCATTCGCAAGAACGTGGTTGTTGGAAAGTATGAGCACTTCCCCGTCCGCCCGAGCTTGAACGAACGCCCCGAGGGTACCCGCGGTGACCTTGATGTGGCCGATCGAACAGCCGATCTTCAACGGTCGAACGGGTTTCCGCCCCCAGGGAACCGCGGCCCGCTTGACGGGAACGCCGATGTACTGGACGTCGACCTCGCCCTTCGCTCGTTTGCGAATCGCCGCAACCTCACGGCTGTTCTCCAACCCCCGGTTCTGGATGCGGACGGCCAGGACGAACTGACCCTTGTCATTCTTCGGTGCGACGCCCAGGGCGATCGTCGGCGGCGCGGCCGGAGCATCGGCCGCCGGCCCGACTTGCATCCCCAGAGCCCGCACCTCGGCCGACTCGTTCATCGGCCCGATCACCGAGGCCTTGATGTCCGCCTTCAGGCTGCGAACCGATCCGAGTTCCATCTTGAACCTCTCCTGCGACCGACAAGCCGCAACATCGCGTCACACCGCAGGGGTATCATAACTCACGTTCGGCGGCCGATCATCGGGATCAAATCCGCAAATCCTGCGTGCCGTCTGCCGAGGAGGCTTGCGCATGTCGGCGGAGAACTACGACCGCTTCCGGGTCGAGACCATACCGAGAGGCGAGGTCGACCTGGCCCTGGAAGCCGCGGCGGCTGAGGGCTGGAATCCTGGGCTGCACGACGCTGATTGTTTCTGGGCGATCGACCCGTCGGGCTTCTTCATGGGGGTTCTGGATGGTCGCGTCGTCGGCCGTGCGTCGGCCGTGGCGTATGACGACCACTTCGGGTTCTTCGGCCTCTTCATCGTCGAGCCCGAACTCAGGGGACGCGGCTGCGGGAGTGCTATCACCGAGGCCGCCCTGCGTTACAACGGCACACGCAACCTGGGGCTCGACGGCGTCGTGGCGATGGAGGCGAAATACGCCGCCCGCGGCTTTCGGGCGGTGCATCGGAGCATTCGCCACGCCTTCACTCCCAGACGCGCCGTGGAACCCCGCGCGGGGATCGTTTCCGCCGCCGGGGTCCCGTTCGAGGCCCTGGTCGACTACGACGCCCGCCACTTCCCCGCTCGACGGCCGGGCTTCCTCGCGCGCTGGATCTCCCAGCCGGATGCCACGGCCCTGGCGTTCGTCGAGGGCGGCTCGATCGGAGGCTTCGGCGTGATCCGAGCCTGTCGGAAGGGTCGCAAGATCGGCCCCCTCTTCGCCGAGGACGACCAAGTTGCGGAGGCGCTTTTCCAGGCCCTGTGCAACGCGGGAATCGGCGAATCGGTGTACCTGGACGTTCCCGAACCGAACGCCGCCGCGATGGCGCTCGCCCACCGTCACGGGATGACGCCCGAGTTTGAGTGCATTCGCATGTACCTGCGCGGCGATCCCGGCCTGCCGCTCGATCGCATCTACGGCGTCACTGCCTTCGAGGTCGGCTGAGATGCTCGACAACCCCATCTGGGCCTCGCTGACGACTCGACAGTCCCACCTCGGTTGGGGAAACGACCTCGCTCGTCGCTACCCCGCCGAGACGGCCCCCTTCCTGGGCGTCCGAGACGCCGCTCCCGAAGCCTCGGCCGCGATCGCCGAATTGGCGGACTTCGGCGAGATCTTCTATCTCGTCGGCGTCGCGCCCGAGGCTCCCGTGGGATGGTCGATCACGCCGCTTCCCCCCATCGCGCAGATGGTCTTCGACGGCAGCACGCCTCCAGCCGCCAGCGATGAGGGCGTCTTCCGACTCGGTCCGGCCGACGTTTCGGAGATGCTCGCCCTGATGGGGGCCGTCTATCCGGGATACTTCCGGCCGAGAACGCCCGAGATGGGACTCTATCTCGGGATTCGCGACGAGGGTCGGCTCGTCGCCATGGCCGGCCAGCGGATGTGCCTGGAAGGCTTCCGCGAGATCAGCGGCGTGGCGACGCTCCCCGAGTTCCGGGGGCGAGGCCATGCTCGCCGCCTCGTCTCCCTGCTCGTCGGCGAGATCCTCCGCGAAGGGCTCACGCCTTTCCTCCACGTCGACGCCGACAACGAGACCGCCAAGGCCGCCTACGAGAAGTCGGGCTTCGCCGAGCGACGCGACGTGGCCCTGTTCAAGGCGCTTCGTGAAGCACCCGAGCCGCTCGGTTAATCCGCGAGAACCTCCCCGAACGCCAGCCGGAGGCCGTGGGCCACCACCAACGCCGAGGCCGCGCAGCCGGTCAGAATGACGAACCGCCCCAACCCGGGTCGCTTGCGCTCCACGACCTCGCCGACCGTCACCACGAAGGCGACGACCGAGAACTTGAAGATCGCCATCCCCGCGATGTTCCAGCGGATGAAGATCAGCCGGGCGATCGGGTTCGACTCGTAGAACTTCGGATGCGTCCGCAGCAGATGATGCGTCGTCAGCAGGTCGGCCAGGCTGAGAGCCAGCAGCGCGACGATCTCCGCCGCCAGCACCGTGTCGCGACGCGCCGACTCGTGGAAGAACCGTGACGCGAAGTCGCGAATCGCACGGCGCGGCTGGGGCGTTGGGGGATCGGCGGGCTCGCGCGCGGGCGTGGGCGGCTCCTCGACCAGAGCGTACGTCCCCCGCTCCGGCGACTGCAGCGCGGCCCCGCAGTGCGGGCACCTCCCCTGCTCGGCCCGTTCGATCGCCAGCCCGCACCAGGGGCAATGGACTCCATCTGCATTCATCGCCATCGCCTCACCCCTCCGACCGCTCATCAGACCACGCGCTCGCCGAGGTCGTCCAGTGGATTCTCCACGCCGACGCTTGACGCGATATTAATTGACGCGTAAACTAATTGCAGATCAACAAACGGCAGATCGACGAAGGGAGGCCGGACGTGGCCAGCGGCGACCTGGAACGAAGAATTGGGAAGCGAAAGCCGTTCGGCACTCGAGAGGAAGCCGCGCTGCTGAACCTGGTCCGCACGGCGGATCGGGTTCAGTCGACGGTCTCCCGGCTGCTCAAGGAGCACGGCCTGACGCCCGCCCAGTACAACGTGCTGCGGATCCTCCGCGGCCTGGCGGCGCCCACGCCGATCCTGGAGATCGCCGAGCGGATGCTCACGGAAACTCCCGGGATCACCGGGCTGATCGACCGCCTGGAGAAGCTGGAATTCGTCAAGCGAAAGCGATGCGAGGAGGACCGCAGGGTCATCTACGTCGTCCTCGACGCGAAGGCCGAGACGGTCCTCGGCGGGCTCGACGCTCCCATGAAGGAGTTGCAGGCTCGCATCTTCAAGGGCCTCACTCAGGCCGAACTCACAACGCTGACGAGCCTGCTCGACCGCGTCCGCGAACCGCTCGAAGGGCCGTAGACCGGCTCCGCCCGCGAAAGCATCCCGAGTGGTTCGAGTCGACGAGCACGAGTTCCCAAACGGAGATCCAACGATGATTACCGTCCGCAAGGCCGCCGAGCGCGGCGGCGCCGATCACGGCTGGCTTCAAACAGCCCACACGTTTTCGTTCAGTAATTATTACGATCCAGCGCACATGGGATTCCGATCCCTGCGCGTGATCAACGAGGACGTCGTCCAGCCGGCTCACGGGTTCGGTGAGCACGGACACCGGGACATGGAAATCGTCACCTACGTCCTGTCCGGCGAACTGGGCCACCGCGACAGCATGGACCACGCTTCGGTCCTGCGGCCCGGAGAGTTCCAGCGGATGACGGCGGGCCGAGGGATACGCCACAGCGAGATGAACGCGTCGGACGAACAGCCGGTGCATTTCTATCAGATCTGGCTGCTCCCCGAACGCCCGGGGCTCGACCCCAGCTACGAACAGAAGGCGTTCCCCGAGTCGGAACGCCGGGACGCCTGGCAGGTCGTCGCTTCGCCGGACGGCCGAGACGGCTCGCTGAGAATCCATCAAGACGCGTCGATCCACCTTGCGACGCTCGACGCCGGCGCCGAGTTGACCCGAACGCTCGCCCCCGGCCGCCACGCGTGGCTCCAGGTCCTCAAGGGCTCCGTCGAGTTGAACGGACGAGCCCTGGAAACCAGCGACGGCGCGGCGGTCAGCGAGGAATCGTCGCTCTCGATCAAGGCCGGCGCCCCCGCCGAGGTCATGCTCTTCGACCTGGCGTGACCACGGGCATTCGCCCCGTCCCACCGCCCTCGCGGTGGGACGGGGAACATTTCAGAATTCACACGGTTCTCAATCCAACGGAGGTTCTCATGGTTCCGGCATTGCAGGTTCTTGTCAGCGTGGTCGGGCGTGTGGCGCTCTCGGCGATCTTCCTTCTCAGTGCGGTCGGCAACAAGATCCCGAATTTCAACGGCATCGCGGAGCTGTTGGGGTCGAAGGGGATGCCCGCGCCGAAGTTCATGCTGCTGGGGGCCATCGCGTTCCTGGTGGCCGGCAGCCTGTCAGTCATCCTCGGTTACAAGACCCGGCTGGGAGCGCTTCTGCTGTTCATCTTCCTGCTGCCCACGACGTACCTGTTCCACGACTTCTGGAACCTCTCCGGGCACGAGGCGATGGAGCAGAACATCCAGTTCATGAAGAACGTGTCCATGGCCGGCGCGATGCTCTTCCTGGTCGCCAACGGCGGAGGCGCCTGGAGCCTGGACGCCCGCCGCAGGCCCTCGGTGCGGACGATGACGCTCGAGGAAGCCGCCGCCTGAGCGTTCCCGGCGACGGCCCCTCGGTCACTTGCCGCGGAGTGGGTCGTCGACCCCCGTCAGTCCAACCTGACCACTAATGATCACCCCCAGGTTCCCGGAGCCGCCGCCGCGACGGCCTCGGGTGCTGGGGGTGTAGATCAGTTGCAGCGTGCCGGAGCCGTCGCTGCTGCTGTACTGTGCGGCGCTGTCCTTGTTGAGCGTCCAGGTGAACTCCGTGGGACGGCCCGCCTTGTCGACCTTGCCAGGAATCGAATGCAGGTCGAGGACCATCTGCGAGCCGCTCTGGATGGCGCTCTTCGGAAGGATCAGCACTCGTCCGACGACCGACTTGGTGGTGTCGGTCGGGACGTAGTACCCGACCTGGATGTTGCCGTGCAGGAACATCGAACTCATGCCGCCGCCGTTCATGTAGAGCATCGTCGAGAAGCCGTCGAGGCGGGCCGGCGAGGTAAGGTAGCCCCCCTGAAAGCGGGCCGAGAATTTCTGATAGCGGAGGGGGTAGACGGAGACGTCGACTTCAGACGCGGCGTCGGAGGTCGTGGTCGGCGTGAAGCTGAGCGCGGCGTTGCCCACGGCGTTGACCGCGAGCGCCAGGCGAGCCTCGAGGCCTTCGCATCGAGGGGAGAATCGCGGCAGACGGCGACGGTCGAGCGAAGGCCTGGGGCGTTCCATCGGCGGACGTACTCCGTGCGGGGTCTGGATCAGTCCTGGATCTTGGTCAGGGGAGGACTCGCGCGCCGACGGCCGTGTCGAGGTCGAGGACCGCTCGGCGATGGCGGACGATGGAGTCGCGATAGTCTCGAACGCGTTCGTTGAAATCGCGCTGGGCGTCCAGGAACTCAACGATGTTCGATTCCCCCCCCTGCCAGCGGCGGTAGGCGGCGTCGCGGACGCGTCGAGACGAGGGGAGGATACGGGTTTCGGCCTCGATCATCGCCAGCCGGCTCAGCTCGAACTCGTTGACGGCGTCGACGATCTCGTCCTGAACCACGCGCTCCATTTTGGCCGCCTCAAGGTGGGTCTGATCGACGTTGAGTTTGGCGCGGGCGATGTTCCCCTGGTTGCGGTTGTAGATGGGCATCGGCGCCGTCAAACCGACGGCCCACGACATGGCGCTCTTCACGCCGCTGGGCCGGTTGTCCTGCAGCGTGTACGGCTGGTACAGCAGGAAGAAGTCCGAGAGCCGCTCCCGCTGGGCCAGGCGGACGTCGGCGTGGGCTCGCTGAAGGCCCAGACGCATGGCGATCAGGTCCGGGCGACGCTCCATCCCCATCGCGATCAACTCGTCCTGCGACATCGGGAGCGGACGATCGTCGCGAAGCTTGTCCTTGATTCGAAGGGTCGGTGCCTGATCGCGCGGCACGTCCAGCAACTGCGCGAGCTGGCGGGTCGTACGAGCGAGCGACTGGGTGGCCTCGCGGATCTGGACCTGAGCCATTTCGTGCTGGGCGCGAAGCGCGAAGACAGGGTCCTCGGCGATCTGCTTCTTCTCGTAGAGGTCCTCGTTGATCTTCAGAAGCTGACCGATCCCCTGAAGGTACTTTCGGCTGTATTCCAGGGTGAGGTCCGCGGCGGCGACGTCGACGAACGCCGTGAAGAGGTTGTCGACCTGAAGCCGGATGGCGTCCTGGAACTGGGCCTCGACGGCGCGTTGGGCTGCTCGGGCCACCTCCTTGCGCACCTTCCGCTTGCCGTTGGCGTCAATCGGGTGGGTGATGTTGACGTCGTACTGCGTCTGTCCGCCAGGCCGGGACGATGAATAGTGCCCGTACGGGACGAGCTGGGCGTCGGCGTAGAAGATGGGGTTCGCCCAGAGGCCGGCGGTGAGAACGTCGGCCTCGGCCATCGGGATCTCGTACTTCATCGCCAGCAGCGTGAGATTCCGCTGCAGCAACGTCTGGATCGTGTCGTCCAGCGTAAGGCCGTTCTCATCGCCGATGACGACGTCGGAGCCCGGCAGGTCCAGGGCCCCATACGCCGGCACCGACGCTTCAGGAAGGGCGCGAACTCGGAAGTCCGGTCCCCCTTCCTGACGGCCTCGCGCCGACCGGGGGTTTCCCGAATCCAGCGGCGCTCGTGTCACCGACGGGCCAGCGCGGCCGCCCACGACCGGTTCTGGAGCCTCCCCGAAGGGGGAGATCCCCGACGCTCCTGGCGCCGGACCGAGCAAGCTTCTGCCCTGGGACGTCCCGGGAGGATCGGGGACGTCGAACTGCGCGTTCTGGCCGAGGCATGTCGAAGCCATCGTCAGGCCTAACGCCGCGAGCGTCAGAACACGGACGACGGCGACCCGAGCGGGGCGGTGATTGAGGAATCCCTGGCTCATCCTGAACGAACTCCTTGGACGGCTCCGCCGCCCACCGCATCACAGCGGATCTCCAACAGCCCGATCGGCTGCGGCACGTCGTTTCGGTTCGTTCCAGGTATCGGCCCGTCCCGGCTACCGGTTTAACGGCTTTCTCTCGGATCCGGATCTTACGCATGCAAGCTAGAACCAGCAAATCCCCCAATTCCTCAGAACTTGCCCCCTCGCCCGCGACGAAGGCCAACCACTCCAAGGGCCCCGATACCGAGCATGACCCAGGTCGACGGTTCGGGAACGGCGGGGGCGTCCATCGTCGTCAGGTTGTCGATCGCGGCGTAGGTCGGAACGATCGGCCCATACGCGTTGGCCACATTGGTGGAGAAGACGAAGTTGAGGCTTCGCGACGCCCCCAGCGATGTCAGGTCGATCGTCTGCCAGGCGGTGAGGATCGCCAGCGACGTCCCGTATCGGGCCAGGTCGATCGAGACGCTCCCCAGGAGCGAGCCCGTCGCGCCGGCCGCCGAATAGCCCTGGATGGTGAGGGTCAGGTAGTCCCCCTCAGCGAACTTGGTATCGAAGCCGTTGATCCCCTGGGTGACAGCGTTGTAGACGTACTCGACGTTGGTCACGTCGAGCGACTTGATGTAGCGGCCGGCGGCGAGATCCACATAACCGAGGCTGTCGTAGATCGGATTCGGCGACGTGTATGAGGTGACGACGGCGTAAGTGTTTCCCGCAGTGGTTTGCGCGACCGCGGAGAACTGGCCGAAGTAGGCCCCTGCCGAAGCCGTGGTCTGATTTGAGAACGCCCAACCGCTCCAGTACGTGCCGTAGGTCGGGTCGGACGCGTAGACGTTGTTATAGAAATTGCCGTCGACGGTGTACCCGGCCGCCCCACCCATCGGCGAGGGGAGACTGGCGCTGTTGATGACGAAGCTCTCGGCGGAGCCGATCGGGACGTTCGAGTAGGTGGAGACGATGTCTCCGGCGCGGACGGCCGGGGCCGCGAGGACCAGGACGAGTATCAGCAGACGAGTCGAGGCGGGCGCGAGACGCATGGGTGGGACTCCTGGAGACGAGGCGCGCGGAGCGAGCCCGCGCGGGGATGGGGGTCGTCAGTTTCCGGTGAGTCGCTGTGAGCAGATCGCCTGCGTTCGCGCTCGCCCGGATGCTCGCGGCCGAAGCATCCCAAGCAAAAGAATCTCGACGGGCAGGTCTTCTGGCTCACGGCCTCGCATCGAGCGGCCTTCCCACCTTGCGGCAGTGGCTCTGCGGCTCGTGCTTGCGACCGTTTACAGCGGCGGCCCCGCGCCGGAATTTCACCGGCTTCCCTATTCTTCCCATTGATCAGAGTCGAACTCGCCGACTCCTGGGACGCCCGTCGAGGCGATCGATTAGAACACCGTCGCGAGCGGGGAGTCAAGCGACCGCGCGCCAGGGACGACTTGCGTCCCACGACATGAACCACGCAACCACTTAATTCGATTCCCGGTCACCCGACCAAGGAAGGCGGGTTTGACGAGTGAGATTCCTGGCAGCCAGGACAAAGAAGGCACTTTGTGAGTAAGTTCATTCGTAGAGGGAACCAGCGCACGCGGACTCTTTGACATCTCGGTTGGATCGTGAGAAGGGCCGATCGCGAGGCCGCCACTGCCGCCTCGGCGAGCCCGCCGACACAGCATTCATCCACGCAGTTAATCACCGACCTGATGTTCTCGGCCGACTGAGTTGGTTGGGGCGATCTGCGTTTTGGATGCTCGTCACACGGCACCACCGAAGAAAGGGGGACCTGGGGGTCACAACCGCACATGCATGCATTTCGATTGATATTGGTAGCGTTGAGCGAGAAGTGCTCAGGATTTCCAGCGATTGCGCGCAAACGAAGCCGTTGGGTTTTCAGACGCAACAACGGTAGCTGTATTGATTTGCAATCAGGACCGGGTTGTGCTTCGAGCGCAAACGAACCCATCGTCGGGGGCCTCGACGATCACGCTTCAGGAAGCATGACAGGGGCGAGGCCGCTGTCTGGGACCCGCCGCGGTCCCTGGTCGGCGGCCACGTTGAAGAGCGAACAAGGAGTGGTGTCCGGGAATCTCATCCGCCACCCAGAGTCTCGCGCGGCCGGACTCTCGGCCGCGAGACGATTGGACTTGAGCCCTTTTTCGAGGTCTGCTAGGTTTCGCCTCGATTGATCGCGGCCGGCGCGTCGGCGTCGCCGTTCGGTCGGCTCGCCGTCGGATCCGCCCCAATCGGCAAGGAGGCCTCGTGGCATGGATCGCCGCACCGCGCTGAAGCTGACGTCGCTGCTAGGCGGCCTCGTCCCATCGAAGCTCCTCGCCCAGGAAGGGACCAAGGCCGCCCGCTCGCGGCCCAAGGAAGACGTCGGATTTCGCCCCGCGGGTTCGACCGCGAAGGCGGCTGAGTCCGAGGCCGATCCCCAACCGGCCCGTGAATCCGCCATGGACCCGGACGCCCAACCGCCGGCGGGGTTCGTCAACGAACCTGGGTTCCAGTGGCGGCGCTTCCCGATCGGCCGTTACACCCAGGCGGCCGCCGACCAAAAGACCCCGCAGAAGGCCATTATCGACTGGGTCTTCCGCCGCACGGGAACGGCCGACTGGCACGGCGACAAGACGGCCGTACTGACCGCCAGCAAGACCGAATTGCGGGCGTACAACAGCCCCGAGGTCCTCGACCAGGTGGAGTCGGTCGTCGAGCGCTTCACCGACTCGATGGAGGACGTCCTCTCGCTGCATATCCAGGTCGTCGCGGCCGTCGACACCCGTTGGCGGCACACCGTCTACTGGCGGCTCAAGCCGGTCGGCGGCGGCCCTCAGGGCCAGCAAATCTGGACGCTCCGACTGGACGACGCGGCTCTGGTGCTCGCTCAGATGCAGAACCAGCAGGGGTTCCGACGGCTCGTCGATCAGACCGTGGAGGTCGTCAACGGCCAGACCCTCACCGTGCGGACATTCGAGCCCCGAACCTACTCCGGCGGCATCCAGCGCGAGAGCGCCGCGGGGACCGGCTATCAGCCCCGCGCCGACAAGCTGGAAGAATCGATCATCCTGCGGCTCTCCCCCTTGCTCTCTTACGAAGGGGATTCCGTGGATGCGGCGGCCGAGCTTTCGGTCAACTCGGTCCAGGCGTTCCAGCGGACCAAGATCATCGCCCCCCGCGAGGTCGGCCCCAGCGAGATGTCCATCGACGTCCCCATCGCCTACCAGACGCGGCTCGACCAGACGATCAAGGGGTGGCCGCTGGGCCAGACGCTTCTGATCAGCGGCGGGATCCACCCGGGTGTAATCGACAAGAAGGGAGGATGGCTGGGGACCCCGCTGGGAGCCCCCACCAGCACGGAAGTCCTCGTCTTCCTGGACATCGAGGTCGCCAGCCGGGCTCGAGGCCGAGACGGCGGGGCCGAGATCGCCCGCAAGCCGGAAGACGCTAGCCGCGAAGGCACCCGCTCCTCGGCCGCCATCGAGGAAGCCGAACCCGAACCGGAGCCCGAACCGTCGCGAACGCGAGCCCGCAAACCGGGTGGGCGAGCCGTCCGCGGCCCCGACATCGACTCGGAGGACCCTTGATCGCCGGGGGCCCGATTCTCAGCCTCACTTGAGTGAGTTCCAAGCCCAGCGTATCATGGCGCGCTGGATGATCATCCGACGAATGATCCGCGGCGGAGGCCCCTCACGGGCCGGCGGGAGGCGAGGATCGCCCCTGACTCGTCCGCGGCGGCATCGACATCAGGAGGTTCGCATCGTGACGCTCGATACCGCTTCCGTCTCGTCCCGCGCCCACGTCAGCCAGCTTCAGGCCGGCGAGGCGAACGCCCCCGTCGGCCCCAGCTTCCCGATCGACGACGAGCGTCGGGAGTGGCTGCTGAACAACCTCGGCGAGGCCACCTGCCGCAAAATCGGCGTCTACCGCATCCCTCCCGATTTCGTCCTCTCCGTCGTCATCCCCGTCTACAACGAACGCAAAACCATCCACGAAATCCTCCGCCGCGTCCGCGCCGTTCCCATCCGCAAGCAGATCATCCTCGTCGACGACTGCTCCAAGGACGGCACCGCCGACATCCTCCGCGATCTCGCCAAAACCGACGACGACCTCACCGTCGCCTTCCACGAGGTCAACCAGGGCAAAGGCGCCGCCCTCCGAACCGGCTTCAAACACGCCACCGGCGACGTCGTCATCGTCCAGGACGCCGACCTCGAATACGAACCCGAGCAGTTCCCCGAACTCCTCCAGCCCATCCTCGAAGGCAAGGCCGACGTCGTCTTCGGCTCCCGGTTCGTCGGCGAAACCCACCGCGTCCTCTACTTCTGGCACTCCGTCGGCAACCGCGTCCTGACCATCCTCTCCAACATGTTCACCAACCTGAACCTCACCGACATGGAGGTCTGCTACAAGCTCTTCAAACGCGAAATCATCCAGAGCATCCCCCTGAAGAGCAACCGCTTCGGCTTCGAGCCCGAAGTCACCGCCAAGGTCGCCCGCTACCAAATCAAAGACGAAAACGGCGGCACCCGCGCCTGCCGAATCTACGAAATCCCCGTCTCCTACCACGGCCGTACCTACCGCGAAGGCAAGAAAATCGGCGTCAAAGACGGCTTCCAGGCCCTCTACTGCATCGTCCGGTTCGCCTTCGGAGACTAAACCAGCACCCGAGCGAGGCCCGCATGACCACGACCGGACGACTCCTGGCGGCGGCCCTCCTCACGCTGCTGGCCTCTCCCGATTCGCGAGGCCAACAGCCACCCAAGGAGCCGCCCGCCGAGTCGAAACCCGATCAGGCGAAGGCTCGACGACCGGTCCGCTCCAGCCGCCCCGGCATGTACAAGGGGCGGCGGATCGCCGACGTCATGTCATGGCAGGGCGCTGAGTGGCTCTTCCGCGAGACTCGCGTGGAAGAGGAACAGCCCGAGGCCATGCTCGACGCCCTGAAGATCGAGCCCGGAATGACCGTCGCCGACGTCGGGGCCGGTGCGGGCTATCACACAGTCCGCCTCGCCCGTCGCGTGGGTGAGAAGGGCTTGGTGCTGGCGACCGACGTCCAGCGCGAGATGATCGACATGCTCAAGGACAACGTGCGCGACGCCGGCGCACGCAACGTCCGCCCCCTGCTCTGCACCCAGCGCGACACCAAGCTCCCCGCCGGCGAGGTCGACCTCATTCTGATGGTCGACGTCTACCACGAGTGCACCAACCCCGAGACCCTCCTCGACGGCCTGCTCGCCGCGCTCAAGCCGGGGGGCCGTCTGGTCCTCGTCGAGTTCCGCGGCGAGGACCCCCAGGTGCCGATCAAGCCCGAGCACAAGATGACCCTGGAACAGGCGCGTCTCGAAGTCGAGCCTCGCGGGTTCGCCTTCAAGACCTCGCACGAGTTCCTGCCCTGGCAACACGTCATCGTGTTCGAGAAACCCCTCACTTCGGACGCTCCTGCCAGACCGACCCCTCCTCAGCCAAGCGGATCGCCCGGCGGTGATCCCAAGCCTTGAAGTCGGCCGACCGCACGGCCCCAGCCTCCACTCCTCGATCCCGGCACACCCGACGCCATCGCGTGAAAACCGCCGGTTTTGATCTCTCTCGGTCGCAACCACGACCTACGGTTTTCCTGGAGACCAATTCACGTCCACGCCATCCGGCCGCTCTGGAGATGGACCTGCCGCCGTGGCGAGGATGTGATTCATAGTCACCTGGAGATCGCCCATCGTGCCGCCAGCGTCAAGTTCGCCGAAATCGTCCTGTTCGCCAAAGTCCCATTTCGGCTGTATTCCCGAAGCCGAGAAATTGGCAAGAGGCGACGACGAGCGTCGGGAGTGGCTGCTGAACAACCTCGGCGAGGCCACCTGCCGCAAAATCGGCGTCTACCGCATCCCTCCCGATTTCGTCCTCTCCGTCGTCATCCCCGTCTACAACGAACGCAAAACCATCCACGAAATCCTCCGCCGCGTCCGCGCCGTTCCCATCCGCAAGCAGATCATCCTCGTCGACGACTGCTCCAAGGACGGCACCGCCGACATCCTCCGCGATCTCGCCAAAACCGACGACGACCTCACCGTCGCCTTCCACGAGGTCAACCAGGGCAAAGGCGCCGCCCTCCGAACCGGCTTCAAACACGCCACCGGCGACGTCGTCATCGTCCAGGACGCCGACCTCGAATACGAACCCGAGCAGTTCCCCGAACTCCTCCAGCCCATCCTCGAAGGCAAGGCCGACGTCGTCTTCGGCTCCCGGTTCGTCGGCGAAACCCACCGCGTCCTCTACTTCTGGCACTCCGTCGGCAACCGCGTCCTGACCATCCTCTCCAACATGTTCACCAACCTGAACCTCACCGACATGGAGGTCTGCTACAAGCTCTTCAAACGCGAAATCATCCAGAGCATCCCCCTGAAGAGCAACCGCTTCGGCTTCGAGCCCGAAGTCACCGCCAAGGTCGCCCGCTACCAAATCAAAGACGAAAACGGCGGCACCCGCGCCTGCCGAATCTACGAAATCCCCGTCTCCTACCACGGCCGTACCTACCGCGAAGGCAAGAAAATCGGCGTCAAAGACGGCTTCCAGGCCCTCTACTGCATCGTCCGGTTCGCCTTCGGAGACTAAACAGCAACGCATCGATCGCTCGGTCTGATCGCCCCGTCAACAGGCCGACGCCGAAGTCGGCAAGGCTCCTGCCCCATCGCGGTGGTTCCGTCGTTGAGGACCCATCGGCGTCGCCCGCAGCAGGGAAGATGATCGCCCGGATCAAGAGGCCGATTCATCACAAGGATGAGGACCAACGAATCTCGTCCCCGTCTTCGCCCGCTTCCCTGAATCGCATCCCGGAGCCCGGCCCATGTGGATCTTCCATCACAACTGGACTCTACCCATCGCTGTAATCGCGTTGCCATTCTTGCTGACGAAGCGTCGCTGGGTTGGCGCCGAGCGAGCGCTCTTCGCAGCGGCCGTCGCAACCCTGATTGTACGGCTGGCCGCGCAGCACCTCGGAGGCGGCTTCTCGGCGGACTTCCACCACTTCCATGAGTCCGGTCGGCTGGCGACAGCCGGGGAGAACCCTTACCCCCCTCGCGAGACTCCCACGCTCAATCCGCCGACGTTCCTTCCCCTGGCCAAGGTCATCGCCCTCATTCCAGACGAAACCGCTGCCCCGTGGTGGGGGCTGGGAATCGTGATCTGCTCAGCCGCTTGCACCTGGGCGGCGTGGAAAGCGCTGCAGTCGGCAAGCAACGAGGCTCACCAAGACGCAGAGCCCTTTCCCTGGGGTCTCGCCGCGCTCGTCCTACTCTCGCCGCCCGTTAACACCGCCGTCGCGCTGGGGCAGATCAGCGCCCTTGTCGGTCTCGCGATCTTTGGAGGGATCTGGCTTCAGAACAGCGGCCGGCCCGTCCTCGGAGGGCTCTTGCTCGCGACGGCCACATTCAAGCCGGGCACGCTCATCCCTGCGTTGACGCTGCTCCTCAACCGTAGAGGCGTCCGGACGTTCATTGGACTGGCCGCGGGCGTCCTTGTTCTGATGCTCCTCGCCGCTCCACCCTCCCGCTGGGTCTTCCTCTGCCGCGAGGAACTCGTCAGGATCGCCGAGTGCGAGCAACCGGGGCGGGTCAACGATATCGACTACACCACCGGCCGCGATTTCAACGAGATCCTCAGCGCGGGCCGGATCATCCAGGGCCTAGGCGTCCACGACCTTCAAACCCGCAACCGGGTCGAGCGAGCTGTCGTCCTGGCGCTGACGCTGGCCCTCGCCGGGGCCGCTTTCTCGGCAAAACTCCGCCCGCCCGCCGCGATCGCGACCGCTGCCAGCCTGGGGTGCCTGTTCCTCTACCATCGACTCTACGACTGCATCATCCTGGCTGCTCCCCTGTACTACTGTTCGACGAAATCGCTCCAATCGTCAGGCGCTCGAAAAATCGCCTTCACGGCCGGGGTCATGGCTATCCTGTGGGTCCTTTATCTCCCCGGGGGGCGCATGTTGGGCTCACTGGCCCGATGGTCGACCGATGCGGGGACCGCCGGCAGGCTCGTTCAGGCGGTCGTCCTCCCCGTGGCAGCCTGGCTCCTCGTCTTCATCATCGTGCTGATCGTCGCCGATGAATTCGTGCACGGGTCGGCCCCCCGAACGGTCCGGTTCAGGCGGATGGCTGGTGCAAGGCATCCGAATTCCGTCCGTGCGATTCGATCCGACTCCCGTCAGCCCGACGCTCCAGAACGGCTGGCGACCGCGACCCGAAAGACGGAGAAGTCCGAATCGGCCGAGGGGTGAAACGGCGGCGCATTCGAGTGCGTTCAGGACAGGACCGGGATCACGCCACGTCGTCGTTGCGGCTGCGACGACCGCCGAGCGCCCCGGTGCGGATCAGGAAGTATAGCAACTGCGAGACGCCCGTCAGCGTCGCCGCGACGTACGTCAACGCCGCGGCGTTGAGAACTTTCCCGACCACGACGTCCTCCTGCGCCGAGACCAGGCCGGATTCCTGGAGCATCGCCCGCGCCCGCCGGCTCGCGTTGAACTCCACGGGGAGATTCACCACCTGAAAGAGGACGGCCAGCGAGAAGAGGCCGATGGCCAAATACATCAACGCCGGCCATTGCAACGCCACACCGCCGATCAGCAGGAGGGTCGAGGCGTTCGAGCCCAGGCCCGCCAAAGGGACCATCAAGTTGCGAACCACAAGCAGCGGGTAGTGCGTCGCATCCTGAATCGCGTGGCCCGCCTCGTGCGCGGCCACGCCGACGGCCGCCAGCGAGTCCTCCTGAAAGTTCCCCGCCGAGAGCCGCAGCACCTTGTGCGAAGGGTCGTAGTGGTCGGTCAATTGCCCGGCCACCGGCTCGATCGGCACGCCCGAAACGCCCCCCTCCTGCATCACGATCTGCGCCGCCTGCGCCCCGGTCACTCCGGAATGGGCCCGGTACCGCGACCCCTCCCGGTAGGCCGACATGATCCGAGCCTGGGCCCAGCCAGCCAACGCAAGTGCGGGAGTCACCAGCAACAGATACAAAGGGTCGGCGCCGAAGAACATTGGCCTGGCCTCGTGCGAGTTCGGAGGGAGCTGCGTCGACGCAAGCTCCACCGCAATTCCATTAGCAAATCACAAGCCGGAAGCCGCCGCAATCGACCTCCCGCGGCGTGCCGGATCAAAGCCTACGCGATTTCGGCCCCATCACCGACCACCGGCTGCCACTGGCGGAAAACCGGGGGCGGACATTAGAGTATCCAGGGCCGCTGTTGCACCTTTGTGCAACACCCGGCGATCGCCGCCGCGTTGACCATTGGGAAGACGAGTATGGTCCGTTCCCCTCGATCGCCGGCCCTGATCCTGTTGCTCGTAGGACTCGTCCGAGTTTCTGGGGTCGAGGCGGCCTCGGATCCCATCGACTACACAGGCCAGGTCAAGCCGATCCTCAAGGCCCGTTGCTACAGCTGCCACGGCTCATTGAAACGAGAGGCGAGACTTCGACTCGATACGGGCGAGGCGATTCGTCGAGGAGGAGACGGCGGTCCCGCCGTCGAGCCGGGCCATGCCGGCGAAAGCCAGCTCATCGATCGGGTGGTCGAGGCCGATCCCGCGCAGCGAATGCCCCCCGAAGGTGCTCCGCTGACCCCGGACCAGATCGAGATCCTGCGCGCCTGGGTCGACCAGGGAGCCGGTTCGCCGAATGACGAGAGGCCGGAGGTTGATCCCAAGAAGCACTGGGCGTTCTTACCCCCGGTGCGCCCCTCGGTTCCCTCGATTCCGAATGCCTCCTCGGTGCGAAACCCGATCGACGGCTTCCTGGCGAAGGATCAGGAGCGGCGCGGTGTAACGCCGATCGGGCCTGCCGAGCCGCACGTGCTGCTGCGACGGCTGTATCTCGATCTGACGGGTCTGCCCCCAACCCGAGCGCAGTTGCAAGAGTATCTCTCCGATCCGTCGCAAGAGCGTTACGAGCGTGTGGTGGACCGTCTCCTGGCCAGTCCGCAGTACGGCGAGCGTTGGGCGCGGCACTGGATGGACGTCTGGCGCTACAGCGACTGGTACGGCCGCCGAGCCGTCCCCGACGTCCTGAACAGCTACGCCATGATCTGGCGATGGCGGGACTGGATCGTCGGTTCGCTCAACGAGGACAAGGGCTACGACCAGATGGTCGTGGAGATGCTCGCGGCCGATGAGGTCGCGCCGACGCGTCCGGCCGATCTTGCGGCCACCGGCTTCCTCGTTCGGAATTTCTACCGGTGGAACTACAACTCCTGGATGAAGGACACCGTCGAGCACACCGGCAAGGCGTTCCTCGCCCTCACGTTCAATTGCGCCCATTGCCACGACCACAAATACGACCCGATCCGGCAGGAGGATT
The DNA here is from genome assembly GCF_011065895.1 of Paludisphaera rhizosphaerae. Taxonomy (NCBI): domain Bacteria; kingdom Pseudomonadati; phylum Planctomycetota; class Planctomycetia; order Isosphaerales; family Isosphaeraceae; genus Paludisphaera; species Paludisphaera rhizosphaerae. Next base: position 107,933 of record NZ_JAALCR010000021.1, read on the forward strand.
ACTTCGCCCTCCGCGCCGTCTTCGAGCCGATGGAACTGCGGCACGACCGCCTGCCGGGAGAGCCCGACCCAGGCCCGTATCCCAAGTACGACTACGGAAAGGCCTACCCCCCGATCAAGTCAGGGATGGTTCGGGTGTTCGACGAGAAGCTCGACGCCCAGACGTTCCTCTACACCCGGGGCGAGTCGCGGAACATCGTCCCCAACCGTCCGCCCGTCCCTCCAGGGATGCCCTCGTTCCTGGGCGGGAAACCGTACCAGGTCGTCCCGGTGGAACTCCCCGCGCAAGCGGCCTACCCGGCGCTTCAGGCTTTCGTTCGAGGTGAAGAGACGGACGGGCTGGCGACCGCTCTCGCCAAGGCTGAGAAAAACCTCGGGACCGTCCGGGAGCAGACCGGGAAGCCGGAATCGTGGTATCGCGCTGCCGAGATGGAGCGGGACGACGCCCTGGCCCAGGCGGCTTCGCTCCGCGCGAGGATCGCCGCGGACGACGCACGTCACGGCCTCGCTTCAGGGGATGTCGAGGCGCTCTCCCGCGAAGCCTCGCGCGCCGAACGTCTGGCTGCGAAGACACGAGCCGAGACCGCGTTGGCGAAGGCGGAGTTGGCCGTGGCCGAGGCGAAACCACCCGCGGAGCAGGAGAAAGCGAAAAAGCTGAGGGAGAAGGCTCTCAAGTCTTTGGAGACGGCGCGAGTCGAAGCGGAGAAGGAGTCCGCGGACTACACGCCGATCGGCCCGAGCTATCCGAAGCGCAGTACGGGCAGGCGAACCGCGCTGGCGCGCTGGATCGTCGATCGTGGGAACCCTCTGGCCGCGAGGGTCGCGGTCAACCACATCTGGAGATGGCACTTCGGAACGCCGCTCGTCGCCACAACCTCGGATTTCGGCCGCAACGGAACGGCCCCGACGCATCCCGAATTGCTCGATTGGCTCGCCGTGGAATTGATGGAGCCCTCTTCGCCCGGCACGCCGCCCTGGTCGATGAAGGCGCTCCACCGGTTGATCGTGACGAGCGCCGCCTATCGATCCGCATCGCACAGCAAAGACCCCGACAGCCGTAACCTCGCCGGCGATCCGGAGAATCACTCGCTCTGGCGATTCCCCACATCGCGTTTGGAGGCCGAGGAGGTGCGCGACGCCGTTCTCCAGGCCGCCGGCGGGCTCGATACGGCGATGGGAGGCCCGGACATCGACCTCGCCCAGGGGATGACGTCTCGAAGGCGAACCCTGTACTTTACCCACCACGCCGAGGCTCGGATGACGTTCCTCGAACTCTTCGACGCCCCCGACGCCTGCGACGCCTACCGCCGGACGACATCCGTCGCGCCGCAGCAGGCTCTCGCTCTGGTCAACAACAAGCTGCTCCTCGATCTGAGTCGTGAATTGGCCGATCGACTCTGGGCTGAATCAGCCACACGCGGCGAACCGGAACGCGGCCAGGCGTTCGTGGCAGCCGCGTTCGAGCAATTGCTGACGCGTCCCCCTTCGTCGCGAGAGCTGGAATTGTCCGCGACGTTCCTCGACCGGCAAACCACCCTGCTCCGAGCTGAGCATCCCTCGACCGAAGCCGGCGCAGCCGAGGACGCGGCCTCTCGCGCCCGACGAGACCTCATCCACGCCCTGTTCAGTCACAACGACTTCATCACCGTCCACTGATCCGACACCAGCACAGCGGGAGGCACCCCCTTGAGAGGCCGAAGACCCTCGAACAGCGGCCCCCCGTGCGGCCGGATCCGCCGACGAACCTTCCTGTCCGACGTCGGCCTCGGCTTCACTGGCCTGGCTCTCGGGGCCATGATGCAGCGAGAGGGCTTGGCTCGCTCAGAGCACGAGGGTGCCGGAGCGGTCGTCGGGCCGCACTTCGCCCCCCGGGCCTCCAGCGTCATCTGGATCTTTCTTTCGGGGGGCGTCAGCCACCTGGAGACCTGGGATCCCAAACCGCTGCTGAACCGATACGCCGGAAAAACTTACGACGACACGGGCATGCCCAGCCCGTTCAAGTCCCCCCTGTTCCGCGAACGCTCCCGGGCCGTCGTCGGCGAGGACCGGACGCATTCGCAGATCTTTCCGCTCCAGGTCGGCTTCAAGAAGTACGGCGAGGCGGGCGTGGAGGTCAGCGACTGGTGGCCGCAACTGGCGACCTGCGTCGACGACATCGCCTTCGTGCGCTCGATGTACACGACCGACAACGACCACGCCGCCGAATTCCAGATGCACCACGGCCGCCACAAGCTCGACGAAAAGCAGCCCGTGCTGGGGTCGTGGATCCATTACGGCCTGGGGACTCTGAACGAGAACCTGCCGCAGTTCGTCTTCCTCGGTCAGTACAAGGATCCACGCGTCCGGGAGAACTTCTCCGCCGATTACCTGGGCCCGCAACACTCCGGCGTCGAGTTGTCGCTCGATCCCAAGAACCCGCTCGCCTTCGGCCGACGGCTCGACTCGGTTTCCGTGGAGGAGCAGGCCGCTGAGTTCTCCTTCATCCGAGACCTGAACGGACTCGCCGCCGTCGAGTACCCCGAGGACGACGCGCTCCGCGCCCGGGTTCGGGCTTACGAGCTTGCGTTCCGGATGCAGCGCTCGGTCCCCGAGGCCATGAGCCTCGATGAGGAAAGCCCCGAGACTCAGAGGTTGTACGGGATCGACGAGGAGAGTACGGCGATCTACGGCCGTCGCCTGCTCGCCGCTCGCCGCCTGGCCGAGCGAGGCGTTCGATTCACGCTGGTCTATCTGAGCGACTACGGAGAGTGGGACTCGCACAACCAACTCAAGGACCTTCACGCCCGCTCGTGCGCCCGGGTCGACCGACCAATCGCGGGCCTCCTCAAGGACCTCAAGCGCCGAGGGTTGACCGACGACGTAACCGTCGTCTGCTGCACCGAGTTCGGCAGGACTCCCGGTTTGGAAGTCCGCAACGGGGTCGTCGCCGGCGCCACGGGGCGCGATCACCATCCTCACGCCTTCACGGTCTGGTTCGCGGGAGCCGGAATCCGGGGCGGGACCGTTCACGGGGCGACCGACGAGTTAGGGTTCCACGCCGTTGAGTCTCCCCACTACGTGACAGACATCCACGCAACAACCCTTCACCTCCTGGGCCTCGACCCTCGCCGACTCGACGTCCCCGGCCGCAAGCGGCTTGAGATCGACTACGGACGCCCCATCCAGGAAATCCTCTCCTGAACGGTATCGATTGAGAGGCCGCGAACGATCGCCCCGCCAGGCCCGATCCATCCCGGCGCTGATTGCGGTCATGTCGGCCGGGACAGACCGAGCGGTTTTTCCGAAAGCCCGGGCCGGGACGTGCCGATGTTAGGGGATGTATCGGGAGGGCCCGGCGCGGGGCGTTGATCACCGCGCCGAACCGTCCGAGGGGCCGGAGGCCCCTGGGCTGGACTGGTCAGCCGTCTCAAGGAAGGCCGCCCCGGTTTCGACCGCCACGTTCGGATGCCGCCGCGCCTGTCGAGGACAGCGGCGGCCGACGCGGCCTCATAAGGGAAAGGAGTTCCCGCATGCGTTCCCCCTCACGGTTGGTCCCGGGCCTGCTCGGACTGGCTCTGGCCGCGCCGGTCGCCGGCGTCTCCGCTCAGGAATACTATCAGCCCCAGGCCGGCAAGCCGGCCCCGATCCTGCTGGAGCAGGGTCAGGCCCCCGCTCAGGCGGCTTCGGCTCGGCCGGTCGCCGCCGCGGCCCCCAAGCACGAGCATAAAGGTCTGCTCGGCCGGATGAACTGCACCGAATGCCAGCGTCAGCGGGCCATGGAGCGAGACGGCATCAAGGTGCCGCCCCCGCCGGCCATGCCTGCCGCCGTCGCGGCCCATCAGCACAGCCACGGCCACGTCCACGCCCAGCCCGCCCCGGCGGCCGCTGCCCCGGGTTCGACCGGCTGCGTCGCCTGTGAGGCCGACGCCGCCGCGATGGGCGGGACCATCGTTCCCGGCTCGATCGTCGTGACCGATTCGGCCGCGATGCCTCCGGGCCGTGCGGTCGTCGGCGGAACGGCCGTCGCCTCGGAGTTCCCCACGGGCCGAGCGGTCGTCGGCGGCGCCGAGCCGACCCCGGTCGGCATGGCTCGGGCCAGCCAGGGGAATTTCACCCCGGTCGCCGGCGCCCTCGCCGCCAACCGCGGTGCCCAGGGCGCTCCCCGAGACCCGTCGGTCATGCCGTCCAGCATGATCCCGCCGGCGCAGACGGCCGTCGGAGCCGACTCCGGCGTTCCTCGGCCCCACATCATCAAGCACGCGCTTGACCTGCCCGATCTCGGCGGGATCCGGCGCAGCGTCCGCCAGAACCGCGAGCGGGCCTCCCGCGAGTCCCACGCCTCGATCTCGTACGACGCGCCCAACGGCAAGGTCGACGAGCTGCCGGCCTCGATGGTCTACGGCAAGGGCGGCCGCTGAGGCCTGTCCTTCCTCGGCGAATGCCGACGAAAATTCCGAATGGTCCGCTCCCTCGGTCTGTAACGGGGGAGGCGGGCCGTTCGGCCGTTTCGAACGTGGGTTTCGATCGAGCCTGGGCCGCCCGCAGGCCGATTCCCTTGTGGCAAGGCCAGAGATGGCCAAGAAGATCGGCGGCAAAGCCCCGCGCAGGACGCCGGGGCGCCACGATCCTCAGCCCGCTTGCTTCCGGACGATTCAGGAGGATTCATGCGACATAGGTAAGGGATTGACCATGCGTTGCTTCGGAAAACGGCGAGGTTCTTGGATCGGCCTGGGTCTCGCGGCGGTGCTCGGGATGAGCCTGGCCGCGTCCGTCAGGGCGGATCTGTTCCATTCCACGCTCCCCAAGGAAGTCCCGGCGTACGACTTCAACACGGGCGGCGAATACTTCGCTCCCCCGGTTCCCTACGGCCACTACGCCAAAGACCCCCACGGCGACGCCGCCAAGGCCCTGGGGTACGTCACCGGCCCGATCCACGGGCTGAAGGGCAAGTTCATGGGCCTGGGCCACGGCGCTGGCTGCGGTCACGGCGACGGCTGCGGGCATGGGCTGGGTCACGGCCTGGGTTCGGGCTGCGGCCTGGGTCACGGGCTCGGGTCGAAGTGCGGCCTCTGCTCGGGCCTCGGCGGCTGCAAGCACGGCGGACCGGGCATCGGCTCCGGCCTGGCGGGCCTCTGCGGCTCCGGCGACGGTTGCGGCCTGGGCGCGAAGGTCAAGAACTTCGGCCCCTGCCATCCGACCGGAGTCGTGGCGACGTCTCAGTCGGCCCCCTCGCCTCAGGTGATCGTTGATCCTTGCGGCGTGAAGGGATGCGGGATGGGCGGTCTGCACAACCACCTGTCCGGGCTCGCGGGCAAGCTGAAGTGCAAGCTCTGCGGCGGCGGTGGCTGCGGCGGCTGCGGCGGGGCCGGCTTCGGCGACCCCTGCTCTTCCTGCCACGGTTCCGGCTGCGGCCTCTGCGGCGGCTGCGGACTGCTCTCCAAGCTGAAGAAGTGCATGCACTGCGGCGGCGCGGGCTGCAAGCACTGCCTCGGCCTGCTCAAGGGCAAGCTCGCCGGCCTGTTCGGCCCCAAGTTCGAGTACTTCGTCGGCGCCGGCGGTCCTGTGCCGCTGACCCCCGGCTACGTCCCCTATATCGTCACGACCCGTTCGCCTCGCGATTTCTTCGCCTTCCCGCCCCGCAACCCGGACGGATTCTGACCGATCATCTGAATCAGGAACCGTGACGGCTGAAGGCCCGACGCGCGACCCGCGTCGGGCCTTCGTCGTCGCCGGCCTGTCCGGGCCGGTTCATCGGACGTCAACTCATCAGGATGGAGAGGAACGCCATGCCCCGTCCCGAAACTCGACGCGCCCGCCTGGCGGGCCTCGTCGTTCTCGCCCTGGTTGCGGGCCTCGCCCAGGGCGTCGCCCGAGCCCAGGCCCCCCCGCCCCGGGTCCCCGAACTGAGCGAGCGCAGCGGCCTCGTCATGCGGTTCGCCGACATCCCCGGCAGCTTGCCGCCGGACAAGTATCGCGACAACTTCTACGCGTCCCGATACGCCGACCACGGCACGGTCAACCAGGCGCACCTGCGGATCAACCCCAAGACTCAGGGGCTTTACGGCCTGGGATGGAAGGGAGCCGACACCGAGAGCGTCTACCCCTTCTTCTACGGCAACCCCGGATCGTCGACCGTGAACGAGTACAGCAAGCCCTGGCACCCCTCGCTTCGACTCTTCCAGTCGATGGCCCATCCGTTCAAGCCAGTCGGGATGTACTACTCCAACGGCAGCTACGTGCCGATTTACGACGTCGACCCCGTGGTCCCCGGCCCCGGCCCGTATCCTTACCCGTTCTTCTTCAACTGGAACAAGGGGGGCTGATCCCCCGTCCACGCGAAGACCGCCAAGGCCGGCCGACTTCTCGTCGAGCCGGCCTTGTTCGCGCGCTCACGCACACTTGGTTTGCCTATCTTATCCAAACCGGCGAACCGAAAGTCCTTCCAGATGAGGACTTGGGGGGCGGAGCAGGATGCGAGGGGATTCTTGACAGGCGGACGACGATGATATAAGTTGTCCAAACTTGTTACAAGGCAAGGCGTCTTCGTGCGCTCGGACCGAACCGCGAGCCGTCTGTCTCCTCCGATCATGGGCGACGCCCTCGGCCCCGCCGGCCGGTCTCGCCCCCATCGCCGTCGACACACCATTGGTGCAGAGTAGGGGCTCCATGGACAACCCGATTCAGGTCGACCTGGGCCGAATCGCGCAAGACCTGCAGATCCGGCGCGTCCAGGTGGAGAGCGTCGTCCAGTTGCTGGACGAGGGCAACACCGTCCCCTTCATCACGCGCTACCGGAAAGAGCGGACCGGCAACCTCAATGAGGTCGTGATCCGCGAGATTCAGGTTCGGGTGCAGCGGCTGCGCGACCTCGCCGAACGCAAGGAGACGATTCTCAAGGCGATCGAGAAACAGGGCAAGCTCACGCCCGAGCTGGAAGCCGCCATCCGATCGGCCGAGAATCTGAAGCGCCTGGAAGACCTGTACCTCCCCTTCAAGGCCAAGAAGCGGACCAAGGCGTCCGAGGCCCGCGAGAAGGGGCTCGAACCGCTGGCCGCTCGGATCTGGAACCGAGACGAGACTCTCACCGACCTGCACGCCGCCGCCGCCGAGTTCGTCGACGCCGAGAAGGGGTTGGAGTCCTCCGAGAAGGTTCTTGAAGGCGTCCGCTACATCCTGGCCGAGGCCGTCAGCGAGATGGCCGCCGTTCGCGAGGCCGTCCGACGGGCCGTCTGGAAGACCGGCAAGCTCGTCACGACCAAGGGGGAAGTCCCCGAGGGCCAGGGCCTGGAATACCGCGACTACTTCGACTACAGCGAGCCTGTTTCTCAGGTTCCTCCCCACCGCGTTCTGGCGATCAATCGCGGGGACAAGGAAGGGCCGCTCAAGGTCAAGCTGGAAGTCTCCCGCCCCGACCTGGAGGCCGCCTTCTTCGGTCAGCTTCCGCTTGAGGGCCACCCTCAGGCCGAGAGCTTCCGCGCCGCCGCCGTCGACGCCCTGGAACGGCTCATCCTGCCGAGTATGGAGCGTGAGGTCCGTCACGACCTGACCGAGACGGCCGAGAAGCACGCCGTCGACGTCTTCGCCCGGAACCTCCGCAGCCTGCTCCTCCAGCCGCCGATCCCGAAGCAGGTGGTGCTGGCCATCGATCCGGGCCTCCGCTCCGGCTGCAAATTGGCGGTTCTCGACCCCAACGGCAACCTTCTGGAGCAAGGGATCGTCTATCCCCACGCCCCCCAGGGCCGGCGGTCGGAAGCCAAGGTGGCCATCAAGGATCTCGTCGGCAAATACCACGTGAACGTCGTCGCCATCGGCAACGGCACCGCCTGCCGCGAGACCGAGGAGCTGGTGGCCGAGATCATCGCCGAGGGCCACGAGTTCAGCACCAATCCGGAGGCTCGCGCCGCAGCCGAAGCCGCCGCGGCCGCAGCAGCGGCCTCGGCGTCCACTGCCATCGCTGAGCCCCCGGTCGACGCCTCCGAGACCGAAGAGGTCGCGGAATCAGACGAGGCCGTCGAGCCGTCGGCCGTCGAGCCAGCCGAAGTCGTCCCCGAAACGACGGCTCCCGAGCCGGTCGCGCCCGAGCCGGTCGCCGTCGTCGAACACTCCGCCCATCCTGTCGCCGAAGCCGAACCCGGCCCCTACGTCGTCCCCGACGGTCCCGAAGAGGACGACGACGCTCCGGCCGTGCCCAGCGAAGAGGACTTGCCGCCGATCTCGGGCGGCGCCCCCGAATCGACCACTCCCGACACCGAGCCGGGCGAGGCCGTCCAGAACGGTTCAGACGGCGCTCAGGCACAGCCCGCGGCCGCTGAGACGCCGGTCGAGACGCCCGCCGCTGAGGCCCAGGTCGTCGTTGAGACTCCCGTCGAGCATCAGGCCGTTCCTGTCCCGGCCGCCGAGGGGGGAGAGTCGCCGACGCCTCCTATCAAGCGCGAAGGCGGCCAGAGCCGTCGCTCCAAGGGACGCGGCTCGCGGAACCGCAATACCCCGCCCCCGCCGCAGGCCCCGCCGGCTCCCCACGAGGCCGACGCCCTGGTGGCTCAACTGGCCTACGTGATCGTCAACGAGGCCGGAGCCAGCGTCTACTCGGCCAGCCCGATCGGCCGCGAGGAACTCCCTGAGTTCGACGCCACGCTCCGGAGCGCCATCTCGATCGGGCGGCGGCTTCAGGATCCGCTCTCCGAGCTGGTCAAGATCGAGCCGCAGAACATCGGCGTCGGTCTCTACCAGCACGACGTCAGCCCGAAGCAGCTGAAGGACTCGCTCGACGCGGTCATCGCCAGTTGCGTCAACTTCGTGGGCGTCGACCTGAACACGGCGAGCGTCCCCCTGCTCCGCTACGTTTCGGGTCTCAACCAGCTCACCGCCCGCCGGATCGCCGATCGTCGCAAAGAGAAGGGCCCGTTCACCAACCGGGATGAGTTGATCGAGGTCGAGGGAGTCGGCCCGGCGACCTTCACCCAGGCCGCCGGCTTCCTCAAGATCGGCGACGGTCCGCACCCGCTCGACCGAACCTGGATCCACCCCGAGAGCTACGTGGCCGCCGCCAAGCTCCTGGAGAAGTACGAGTACGCCCCGGACGTCGTCCGCGACAAGGAGAAGCTTCCCGAGCTTCGCGCCAAGCTCGCCGAGGTCGACGTCCCCGCGCTGGCCAAGGAACTGGAGGTCGGCGAGCCGACCCTCAAGGACATCATCGAGGCCCTCGGCCGCCCCGAACGCGATCCTCGCGACGACCTCCCCAAGCCGATCTTCAAGAAGGGGATCCTCAAGCTGGAGGATCTCACGGCGGGGATGGAGTTGAAGGGAACGGTCCTGAACGTCGTCGACTTCGGCGCGTTCGTGGACATCGGCCTGAAGGACTCCGGGCTGGTTCACATCAGCCAGCTCGCCAACCGCTTCATCAAGAGCCCGCACGACGTGGTGAGCGTCGGCGACGTCGTGACCGTCTGGGTCATGTCGGTCGACCAGGACCGCAAGCGGGTCTCGCTGACGATGGTCAAGCCGGGCACCGAACGCCACCGAGGCGGCGGCGGCCCCGGAGGCGGCGGCGGTCGTCGCGAAGGTCAACCGCAGGGCCAGGGGCAAGGGCAGGAAGGCCAGGGCCGTCGCGGCCGCGGCCCCCGTCCAGGCCCGTCGAGCCTCACCAATCCGCCCGTCGGCGCGGCGCCAATCGACGCCCGTCCCGAAGGGGGCGAGCGCGAGCCGGCTCCGCGACGGTTCGGCGGCGGTCCCGGCCAGGGTCAGGGCCAGGGACGTCCCGGCGGCGGTCCGGGTGGATTCCGCGGAGGCCCCGGACAGGGTCGCGGCGGTCCCAGGGGAGCGGGCGGAGGGTTCGGCCGCGAAGGGGGTCGATTCGGCGGGCCACGGTCTGAGCCGCGGCCCGACTACACGCCTCCGCGGCCTTCCAAGCCCGCCCCGCCTCCGCCCCCGCTCTCCAAGGACGCCCTCACGGGGAACGTTCCCCTCCGCACCTTCGGCCAGCTCAAGCAACTCTGGCAAGCCCGCGAGGATGACGTTCCCAAGCCCGAAGGGTCGGACGCCCCTCCCGCGTCGGACGCGCCGAAGCCGGAGTCGGAGAGTCAGTAAACGGATCAAGGATCACGGCCCCGGATGACGCCGGGGAACGCGACGGATCGACGAGGCAAGCCCGAAGGCCGCTCCTCCTTGCTCGACGGAGCGGCCTTCGGTCGGCCTCAATCAACACGGATAGCCGATGGGTAAATTCGCCTGGCGCAACCTGCTGACACGTCCCATGCGGACGATCCTGGCCCTGATCGGTCTCTCGATCCCGATTCTGGGCGTCCTGGGCCTCTTCAGCCTCTCGGACGGCCTGAGGAACATGGTCAGCGACACCCTCAGCCAGATCGAGGGGGTCATCGTCCTCCGGCAGAACACGCCGACACCCGTCGCCAGCACCCTCTCGACCGAGGTCGTCGACAAGATCCGGACCATCCCGGGCGTCCGCAACGTGGCGCCCGAGGCCTGGGGCATCGCTCCTGACGTCGAGGGGCAGTCGATGCTCATGAGGAGCGTCGGCAACATGATGTCCAAGGGGTCGAAGTCGATCTTCGACCAGCCGGTCATCTCGGGACAGGACATCCCCGCCCACAAGAATCTCAAGAGCGCCGTGTTCCCGAAGTCGGTCAAGGAACGGGGCGAAGGCCGGTTCCTCGACGAAGGGGACATGGGCAAGCCGAACGTCGTCATCAGCCGGAAGATCGCCAGGGACTTCCCGAAACAGAACGGCGAGCCCAGGAAGGTCGGCGACCACATCGAGGTCGGCGGCCAGGACTGCACGATCATCGGCCTGTACGACACCGGCTCGATGCTCCTGGACGTGGTCATCGTCATGGACATCGGCATGGCCCGGAAGCTCCTGAAGATGCCCAAGGAGACGGTCTCCAGCATCTACGTCGAGGCCGACACCCCTCCCGGCTACGAGGCCGTCTGCAAGGCCATCGAGACGGCCGAGCCCGGCGTCAGCGCCCGGAGCATGAACGAGGTGCAAGCGAACTTCGGCATGCTGATGGGACACATCGATCGGCTCCTGATGCTCGTCGTCAGCCTGGCGCTGCTGGTCGGGATCGTGGGGATCGTCAACACCATGCTCATGAGCACCACGGAGCGGTTCGTGGAGTTCGGCGTGCTGCGGACCAACGGCTGGTCGCAGGGGAACGTCCTGGGTCTGGTCACGCTGGAGAGCGCCTTCCTGGGGCTGATGGCCGGAGTCCTGGGCTGCGTGCTGGCCTGGCTGGGGACGACAGTCGCTAACCAGTTCCTCGACGGCGGCATCCACCTGGGCGTCTCGCCCAGGTCGCTGCTGATCGGCCTGGGTCTATCGATCGCCACGGGGGTCCTGGGCGGCCTCTACCCGGCCTGGCGTGCGGCGCGAATGGTCCCGATGGAGGCCATCCGGCTGGGCTCGCACTGAGTGACGCCCTCGGGGGATGATTCCTGATGATCGACGTGGTGGACGTCTGGAAGTCGTACAAGAGCGGGACGCGGACTGTGGACGCGCTCCGCGGCGTGTCCTGCCATATCGAGAAGGGCCGCTTCGCGTTCATCGTCGGCCCCAGCGGCTCAGGCAAGAGCACCCTGCTCTACACCCTGGGCGCCGTCGACAGGCCGACCAAGGGGAGCATCGTCGTCGAGGGGAGCGACCTGACGACGATGTCCGAACCCGAGCAGAACGACTACCGCCGCGAGAAGGTCGGCTTCATCTTCCAGTCGTTCAACCTGATCAGCAACCTCTCGGCGATCGAGAACGTCCTGATCCCGTTCATGCCTCGCGGCGTCACGCCTGAGCAGCGAGCGAAAGCCGTCGACCTGCTGACCCGCGTCGGCCTGGGCGACCGCCTGGACCACCGCCCTTACCAACTCTCCGGCGGCGAGCAGCAACGCGTGGCCATCGCCCGGGCGCTGGTGAAAGACCCGATCCTCGTCCTCGCCGACGAGCCCACCGGCGAACTCGACAGCAGGACCGGCGACGAGATCTACCGGATCCTCCGCGCCCTCCAGGAATCGTTGCAGACCACCCTGGTCGTCGTCACCCACGACCGTCGCTTCATCACCCCGGCCGACCTCGTCCTGGAGATCCAGGACGGCGTCCTCGCCGACGACGTCGATGAAGTTCAGGGGCTGGCTTCGGGCGTGGGGGCGGCGTCGCATCCCACGCCCTAGAATTGCACGAGCCACCGAGACGTGCACGCTCAGGCGATGAGCTGTTTGGGATCGACCGCCGCGATCAATTCCAGCGTCCCGTCAAGTCGCCGGCGCCAAACGCCAGAGACGCCGAGATCGAGATAGAGCGATCCATCTCGTGCTCCCAAGATCTGCTCGGCATCGGCGGCGCTGATCTTGTTCATCGCGCCCCCCTTCCAACTCCATAGACCGAACGTTCCGAAGTCGGCGTAGAGCGATCCACCGGCGAAGGCCATCGACTGCGGATCGGCACCGTTGATTTGAGCGAAGCCGTTCATCCATCGCCACAGGCCGAACCGACCGAAATCGACGAACGCCGAACCGTCGGCAGCGGCGAGGATCGACTCGGGGTTCGCGGCATTGACCAGCCGCAGGCCGCTTCCATCCCGTCGCCAGAAACCGAAACGGCCGAAGTCGACGTACAGCACGCCGTCGGGAGTCGCAGCCAGCCCCTCGGGATCGGCCGCATTGATTCGGACGAGCCCGGCTCCATCTCGACGCCACAAACCGAATCGACCAAAGTCGATGTAGAGCGTTCCGTCGGCTGTCGCCGCAAAGCCCTCCGGATCGGCGGCGTTGATCAGTTGGAGACTCCCGGAATTCCATCGCCACAGGCCGAATCGACCGAAGTCGATATAAAGCGAGCCATCAGGGGCGGCGAGGAGATTCTCAGGGTTCGCGGCGCTCACCAGAGTATACCCACCGGTCCCACCGGCCCACGTCCAGAGGCCGCGGCCGCCGAAATCGACGAAGATGCGGCCGGAGTTCGAAGTTACGGTTTTCTCTGGCTTCCAGTGATTGAGCTGAACCAGCCCCTGATCCGGGGTCCAACCCCACAGGCCCTGGTCTCCCCTGTCGAGATAGAGGGACTGCAGCCTTGTGACGTTCGTGCCGGACGGATCGTCGAGGATGTGAACGTGTTCGACCGCTGGATCGCTGAGGACAGCCCCAGCAGCGTTCCAGAGGGCCACGAAAAACGACTCGGTCGGCTCGGTCAGACTATCCAGCACAATTGGTATCGTGATGACCGCGGAGGCCTGCCCCGGGGCAAACGTCAAGACGCCCGAGATGGGCTTGTAGTCCAACCCGGCCCTGGCCGTAACGCCATAACTCTCATCGCTGGTGGCGTACTGGACGCTCGCGGTGTGCGAGAGATCGCCCTGACGGGTCACGACAAGCTTCGCCAGGCCGTCTCCCTCGTTAACATCGGCGTAGTCCGACGTGAAGCCGATGACCGCCGCCTGCCCAAAGGCCTGGGCGAAGATCTCCTCCGACATCGCAAGATCCTGGCGTCCACTCCAGGAGAAGAGGAACCCTCCCTCGGGCGTCAACGTCAGCGCGGGGTCGTCCATGTAATAGGCAGTGGCGTCGGTCATGACGACCGGCCCGCGGACCTGCGTTCCGGATGCGTCGAACAGCCGGTACGAGGCGACGTCGTCGCCGAACGCGACGGCCTGAACGGTCACGACCAGCATACCGCCGTCGGAAGTCGCCTGGGCCGACGCCACGCCCGAGCCGAGGTCCAGGTCCGGGCCCACGGCTTCACCCGACGCATTGTATCGGCGACCCATCCTGGCAAGGATCGATCCGGCCTGCTCGTTCCAGGTCAGAAGAAATCCACCGTCCGACAGAGCCGTCAATTGCGAGCCGAATTGGGTCGCCCGGATCTGATCGCTCGAATCGATGACCGATCCAATCAAGACATCGTCCCCTACCGACTGACCCGAGAGATCGATCCGTCTCATCCATGCCTGTCCGTCGATATGCCATTCCTGTTGAGAGGTCAGGTGCCATCGTTCCTCCGTCCAGGCCAGCACCAGATCGTCACCCGATGTCGAAATCGCGGGCGTTGTATAGTACGAGCTGAATTGCCACCCATCCGAAACCAACGCCCCCAGATCGATCTCCGCCGTCAGGGAGTTGGCGGCGTCGAAGTGCAACAGCGCGTGATGCGGGACGCCCGAGAGGTCGTAGACGTTGTTGGCCAACACGACGAAACCGCCGTCCGACAGCACCTGGAAACCGAAGGGCTGATCCGCGACGACATCGAGAACTCCCAACGAGACGTTGCCCCCGATCGCGTTTCCCGAGGCGTCGTATCGTTGGATGTAGAACGGATCTAGCCCCGGGAACTGCTGTTCCTCTCGCCAGATCACGACGAGGTTGCCCTGGGCGTCCGAGCCGATCGCCGGTGCATTCTGGTCGCCGGCGGTCCGGGTGTTGACGCGAAACTGGTTGCCGATCGGCGTTCCGTTGGGACCGATCCGGCGGGCGTAGATCCCCGTCCCGGACCCATCCTGTCCCCCGTCGAGCCAGACGATCGTCGTGACCCCGTTGGGCGACACGGCCGAGGTTGATTTCCCCTGATCGAAGTCGACCACCTGATTCACGCGGAAAGGCGAGGCGCTCGGCGTGTAGTAGGCGGCGAGGAGTTGGCGTCGTTCGAGCTCGACGTCTTCGATACGAAGGCGCGTCGTGCGTCGGCCAACGCCGCGCGAGTGTAACCGCCACATGGTTGTGCCCTCCAATCGCCAGGGTCGCGACGCAAGGGCGAAGGCCAGCGTCGTCGAACCCGGGACATTGACTCGGGGCAACTCACCGATGTCGGAGGGGGGGGTGGGCGGAGGTTCGTGAGGCGTCCGTCGACTCAACGCAGCGATCATCGATGCGCAGCCATGTTTAAACTACATGCCCCGCGCGAATGCGGCAATGAGTGCGTGGCTTTAATTGGGCTTGCGATGGATTCAGGAAAGCCATCGATGTTCCGCCGACGAGTCAGTCGAGAAGGTGGGGCATCAGACTCGGAGAACGACCTTGCCGAAGACCTCGTTCGACGCCACTCGCTCGTGGGCCTTGCGAACGTCTTCGAGGGGGAAGGTTGAATCAAGCACCGGCTTCACCAGGCCGCGTTCGAGCCACGGGACGACCTGAGCGGCGAACTTGCGCGCGGCCTCGATTTTCTCCTCCAGCGGTCGGGCGCGGAGGGTGGTGCCGATGATCGTGGCCCGGCGAGCCAGCAGCGCGTTGAGGTCGATCTCCCCCTTAGCGCCGGTGAGCAGGCCAACCTCGACGATCCGGCCCCGTTTGGCGATCGCCTTGAGGTTCTCGCCCAGCGCCTTCGCACCCAGGAGGTCCAGGATCACGGCGACGCCCGCGCCGTGGGTGGCCTTCAGGACGGCCTCGGCGAACTCGCCGGAGGGGTTGACGATGGGGACATCTAGGCCCAGATCCTTCGCCCGGTCGAGCTTGTCGGCCGTTCGGGAGGTTCCCAGGACGGTGCAGCCCATCGCGTGGGCGATCTGGACGGCGGCGGTGCCAACGCCGCTGCCTGCCGCGTGGATGAGCACGCTCTCGCCGGAGGCGAGGCCGCCCAGGGTCGTCAGGGCGTCGTGGGCCGTCATGAACGCTTCGGGGACCGCGCCGGCGGCCTCGAAATCGAGGGCGTCGGGGATCTTCGCGAGCGTCCGAGGGTGGGTCGTCAGGTACTCAGCCTGAGCCCCGCCGGCCACGATGCCAAAGACTCGGTCGCCGACCTGAATCGGCTCATGAACGTCAGGACCAAGGGCCTCGACGACTCCGGCGAACTCCAGGCCGGGGATGTCGGCGGGAACGCCGGGAGGCGCTGGATAGACGCCTCGCGCCTGGAGAAGGTCCGCCCGATTGAGCGCCGCGGCGTGGACGCGGACGAGGACGGACTCGCCGCGAGGCTCGGGACGGGGGACGTCGGCGATCTCCAGGACCTCCGGCCCCCCCTTCCCCTTGATGACGACGGCTTTCATGGCCGTGCCCTCTTTACTTCGACGGCTGGTAGCGGCCGATGAGCAGGCTGGCGTTGTGGCCGCCGAAGCCGAAGCTGTTGGACATCACATGGTCCACCTTGGCCTCGCGGGCGACGTTGGGGATGTAGTCCAGGTCGCAGCCCTCGCCGGGCTCGTCGAGGTTGATGGTGGGGGGGAGAACGCCGCGAGCGATCGCCAGGGTGGAGGCGATCAGCTCGACGCCTCCCGAGGCTCCCAGCAGGTGGCCGAGTTGGCTCTTGGTGCTGGAGATCTGGAGCCGCTCGGCGTGGGGGCCGAAAACCGTCTTCATGGCGACGGTCTCGGCCAGGTCGCCCAGCGGGGTGCTGGTGCCGTGGGCGTTGATGTAGTCAACCGCGTCGAGGGGGATGCGGGCGTCGGCCAGGCAGCGCTTCATGGCGCGGGCGGCGCCGCGGCCCTGTTCGTCGGGAGCCGTGATGTGGTAGCCGTCGCCGGCGGTGCCGTAGCCCAGCACCTCGGCGTAGATCCGAGCGCCGCGGGCCCTGGCGATCTCCTCGGCTTCCAGGATCAGGACGCCGGCGCCCTCGCCGATGACGAAGCCGTCGCGGTCCTTGTCGAAGGGGCGGCTGGCTCGCTGGGGGTCGTCGTTGCGCACCGAGAGGGCGCGCATCGAGGCGAATCCGCCCAGGCCCATGTGAGTGATGGCGGTCTCGCTGCCGCCGGTGATCATCACGTCGGCGTCACCGCACCGGATCAGGTTCGTGGCGTCGCCGATGGCGTTGGAGGCGGACGCGCAGGCGGTGGCGATGGCCGAGATCGGCCCGCGAAGTCCCCAGCGGATGGAGACCTGGCCGCTGCCGGCGTTGACCATCAGCTTGGGGATGGTGAAGGGGCTGATCCGCGAGGGCCCCTTCTGCATCATGACGGTGTGCTGGGCCTCGAACTCATTGAGGCCGCCGATGCCGGAGCCGATCAGCACGCCGCAGTTTTCGGGCGGGAGCTTGGAAAAGTCGATTCCGGAGTCGGCCACAGCCGATTCGGAAGCCGCCAGCGCGAACTGAGCGAAGCGGTCGAGGTGCCTCGCTTCCTTCACGCCGAACCGCGCCGGGCCGTCCCAGTCGCGGACCTGGCCGCCGAAATGGACCTTGAACTCCGTGGTGTCGAACAGGGTGATCGGTCCGACGCCGCTCCGTCCGGCGCAGAGCGCCTCCCAGAACGAGTCCAGAGTCTCACCCAGCGACGTGACCACCCCCATGCCGGTGATGACGACGCGTCGCGTCTCTCCCATTGATCGTCTCGCTTCGCGGAATGCCCGGGGGAACCGGGGTCGAATCAGGTCGGGCGGGACCTCGGACCGCGCGTTCGGGTCGTCGCGCGGGCCGCGGCCTGAGGTCACTTGGCGTGCGCGTGCTGCTCGATGTAGTCGATGGCCTGGCCGACCGTCTGGATCTTCTCGGCCTCGTCATCGGGGATGGTGATGTCGAACTCTTCCTCGAACTCCATGACGAGCTCGACGGTGTCGAGCGAGTCGGCGCCGAGGTCGTTGACGAACGACGTCTCCTTGCTGACCTGTTCCTTCGACACGCCCATCTGCTCGCTGACGATCTCGATCACGCGCTCTTCCACGGACACGGGCGGACCTCCTGGTTGGGGACGATTCGAGTATTCGAGCCTGCTCGACCATCGCCCGAGCCGGGGCGCAAGCCATGGGTGACGCAGGGGTTCAGGGTTAAGGGGTACGATCGCGGGATCTCCCGCGGCCCCGAATTCGGGGCGGGTGGGCGGGATCGGTTCCGGTTCCGCCGGCAATCGGGTCAAGGCCCCATCCGGCGGAGTCAGCCGTCGAGGACGGCAAGCGGTTCCTCCCTGGGTCGGTTCGCACGGGCCGCTCCGCCGTCGGGGCGGAGCGCAACGGCCGCGCTCCAGATCCGTCGATCGATCGAGTCAAAATAGCATGGCGAGGGGGCCTTGTCCATCCGACCGACCGCGTGATCGCGGGATCCCGCGCCGGCCGCACGACCCCTACCAGGCTAACCAACCGGATCGGCTCTCGGCCACGGATTCTGGAGCGAATTCTTGCCAGGGGGGTCAGACGGTCATGCCGCCGTCGACGGCGATCACCTGACCCGTCACGTAGCTGGACGCCGGCGAGGCGAAAAACGCCACCATCTCGGCGATGTCCTCGGGCGCTCCCAGCCGCTTGAGCGGGATTCGTTCCTTGACCTCGGCCTTGATCTTGTCCGGCAGAACGTCGGTCATGTCGGTCGTGATGAAGCCGGGGGCGACCACGTTGACCGTGATCCCGCGCGAGGCCAACTCCCGGGCGATCGTCTGGGTCAGGCCGATCACCCCGGCCTTGCTCGCCGAGTAGTTCGCCTGGCCCGGGTTCCCCCGGATGCCGGACACGCTGCTGATGTTGATGATCCGGCCGTATCGGCCGCGCATCATCACCGCCCCGACGGCCCGGCACCACAGAAACGTCCCCTTCAGGTTGACGTCGATCACGTCGTCCCAGGCCTCGTCCTCCATCCGGAGCATCAGGCCGTCGCGGGTTACGCCCGCATTGTTCACCAGGACGTGAATCTTCTGATATTTCGCCTCGACTTCGTCGACGACGCGCTTGACGTCCTCGGCCTTCGCCACGTCGGCCGCGAAGCCCTCGAACTCGCCGCCGGCGGCCTTGATCGCATCGGCCGTCCCCTGCAGCCCTTCCAACGTCCGAGCGACGCCGACCACCTTCGCCCCGCAGGCCGCAAGCTTCACGGCAATGGCGCGGCCGATCCCTCGGGAGGCTCCCGTCACCAGGGCCGTCTGCCCCTTCAGGTCCACGAGACAGCCCGTCGCGGGCGAGCCCGATGCTTCGGCCATAACGCTCTATTCCTACTGTTTAGAGGAGTTTGCGCCTTCAAAAGCGCAGTCGCCCACGCTTCACCGAGCGCGGGACCGAATCGCGGTTATAGTCGCGCCCAGAGAATCGCTTCAACCCCAATCGTCGCTCAGGGGAGCGTGGCGTAGATCACCACGTTGGCGGCGATCCGGAGCGCGCTCTCGTAGGTGTAGCCCTTGCAGTCCAGCCCCGAATGGCGTTCCAGGGCGCAGCCGATGTCGAGTTTCGAGTAGATGATCGACCAGTGGCCGTTGATCTTGACCCCCTCCAACTGGGGGTAATCCTTGCCGCCCCCAGCCGCCTTGGTGTACTGCGAGTCCTTCAGGTCGAAGAAGACCTTGTTGGAGAACAACTCGTCGTCCTTGGGGATCGGAACGAGCTGATTGTTGGGGAACAACTCAGCGGCGAACCGGCGGAAGGCGGCGTCGAACCCGGGGCTGCCGCAGGCGGCGTCGGCGAAGATCGTCCCGCCGCCGGGGTCGACGTGCTTGCGCAGGGCTTCCATGTCCTCGGCTGTGAACGAGGCCGCGGCGCGGCCGTGGAAGTAGATCAACGGGTAGTAGATCAGGTTCTTGTCGGTCGGGAGCAGATCCTTCTGCGAGACGGCCACGTCAAAGCCCAGCGGCGGCTTGCGCAGAGCTTCCATCAGGTTGGGGACGGCCAGAGGGGCGATGTTCCAGTCGCCGCCGTGCTGGAGCTTGGCGATCCGCAGCGAGTTCCTGGCGGGTCGGTCTTCCTTGAAATTGTTGACCTGACGGATGACCAGCTTGTCGGCGGGCATCTCGCGGCCGGTGGCGTAGTCGATGATGTTCTGGCCGACGCGGGTCGCCAGGGCGGTCGACTTCGGGTCCCGCTCCATCTGGTTCCAGTAGCAGGAGAGATCCTTGGGCGAGTAGATCACGACCGTCCGACAGCCATGCTCAATCCCCCACAACGGGTAAGCGTCGGGAGAGAGCAGATGTTTGGCCCGCCAAACAGGATGATCTCCGGAGAGCGGCTTCAGCTTGTAGGCCTCCTCCGGGAAGACCTGCTCCATCAGTTTCTTGAACCCGGAATCGAACTCAGGACGGCCGCAGCAGGCGTCCGCCAGAATGAAGCCCCCCTGATCGACGTACTTGCGAAGGTTGTCGATGGAGACCTTGGAGAACTCGGGCTCGAAGTGGCCGTTGATGAAGACGATCGGGGCCTGCATCAGGTCCTCGACGCTCGCCGTGTTGGGGTCGACGACCTGCCAGGTCAGCAGATGCTTCCAGTCCTGGGAGACCAGATTGACGAGGTTTCGGATGTCGTCGGCGTCGTTGTCCCAGTCGTTCCGAGGGCCGTGACGGAGCTTGTTGACCAGGACCGGCGAACGACCTTTCGCCAAAAAGAGCAGAGCGAAGCTCGTGGAAATCAGCGGATTGTTGTCGGCGCTGGACTCCCGCCAGAAGCCGCCGAGCCGATCCTGCTCGTGAACGAGGGCCTCGGCACCCTCGCGATACCAATCGTGCTCGCCGAAGAACCGAACGCCCCCCAGACGGCCGGCCCGCTCGAGACCGTACAGGTAATAGAGCCGCCAGTACTGGCCCTGGGGGAAATTCTGGCCGATCTGAAACCGCGAGGACATCCAATCGATGCCTCGCTTGAGGTTGATGTTGAGGTTGCCCTTGCCGCAGTTCTGGATGGCGTCGCCGTGGATCTCCTCGGCTCCCTGAAACCGCCGGAGGCCCGTGATGACCAGGCTGGAGATGCCGGCGGCCGTCATGCTCGCCGTGGAGACGCCGTCTGCCTCTTTGTGGTGGTAGCCCCAGCCGCCGTCGATCCGCTGGGCGGACTCCCAATACTCACGCGCCAGCTTCCAGACCTCGGGCTTGACCTGTATGCCGACCTCAGAGGCAGTGTGCAGGCCGAGCAGGGCGTACTGCGTGTTGGAGTTGTCCGACTGGCGGTTCGTCTTCGACAGGTCATAGGTCCAGGCGCCGGGCCAGGGAATCCCATCAGCCGGTTTGATCTGGGCGCGTTCGAGCCACTGGACGTTGGCGACGATCCGGTTGAAGTCGTTCTTGGGGTCGGCCGCCGCGTACACCATCGTCTGGAGGGAGACGGTGTAAGTGCAGTCGAGCTGATCGGGCCCCCAGCGTCTGAGGTAGTCGAGCGAGGCCCGGATGGTGGGCGAATCGGGCGGCTCGCCGGCCGTCAGCAGAGCCAGTGTGGCCAGACTGGTGGTGCCAGTCTTCCACTGGCCGCCGGCGTTGAAATCCTTCCAGCCGCCGGTGTCCCGGTTCTGCTCCTTCTTGAGGTAGCGGACCGCGTCGCGGATCGCCTGCTCCACCTGCTCGTGGGTGACCGCTCCGAAAGCCCGGCCGCCGACCCCGAGGACGGCTGAGAGGCCGAAGAGAGCCACGATCAGCCGCCGGAATTTCCGCATCATGACAGCCCCCATATCGGCGATGGCCAGGGACCAGCCCGCGCGTCCCCGACAGCTGTCATTATCCGTCGCCTGGCAAGGTCGTCAATCCGGAAGCCACGGCGGCCGAGCGTCCCCCTCACGGCGAAGGCTTACTGGGTCACCTCGTCACTGGGCCGGCGGTGGAGAGCGACCGTCACAGTCTGACGCCCCAGAGACGGGACGGTGAAGGCGATTCGCGCATCGATCGTCGGCAGCATGGCTCCGATGGTGATCGGACAGTCGCTCACCGGGCCGGCCGAGCCGGGTCGAACGTGGACACGGTTCAGTCCCTCGCCGAGTTCCAACTCAGCCGTGCAGACCGAACCGGAGAGTTGGCCGGGGTTGTGTCGGAGGTAGATCAGCTCCAATCGGCCGTCGCGGTCCACCACGTTCGAGTATCGCACCTGCATCTTGGGCGTCGTCATCAGCGGGTCGTCCTTATCGAACAGCGGCCCAGCAGCGACGATCGCATCACAGTCCTGATCCAACTCCAGCCACCACGGGGTCAACGGCAGGTCCGGACCGCGTTCTCCCAGCTTCTTCGCCGGAGCGAGCGACACAATCACCAGGTTGCGGAAATGAGGGTTTCGCGGCCAAACGGGGTCGACGATGAACGGGTCCTTCCCGCCCGGCGGATCGCACCGCCACTCCACAGGCGCGATCGAGGACGAGGTCGACGAACCCTCATTCGAGAACCGGTACGAGTACAGTCGACCGGTGGCGCCGGGAAAGACCACATGCCCGGAGCCGGTTGGATCCCACGCGGGACGGCCGGTCGGCATCACGTCCATCTCAAGCCGCTCCAGAACCTCGCACTTGGGCAACCGAACTCGGACGATCCCCACCGTGCCGCCGAAAGGCGAATTCGCTTCATCGTTGACCGGCGATGCGTAACGCCCCACGACCTCCATCGAATCGTCGTCCGCCCTCAACGGCGAGGCCGCCAGAAAGTCCCAACGCTCCGCGGCAGGCGGCATGACGACCTTCGTCTCCCCAGACACCCGGTCGACCAGATGAATCTCACCGCGACCCTCGCCGGCGTCGACCGTAAGGGTCTCCCAGGGATTCTCCCGCGTCGCGGACACCGACGTCTGGGGCTGCAACTGCGCCATCGTCAGTGCGAGAAGCGAGAGACCCGCGAACGTAAGCACCGCAAATCGGGCCATCGTATGGAGACTGGTGAACATTCCGCGTAGTCCTAAATCTTTCGTTTTCGCGGCTGTGCGACGGAGCGTTCGGCGTCGTTACGATCCGAGCCGCGAGGGAATCTTTGACCTTGGAGGAGGCGTGCAGCAGGACGAAAGGAATCGTCCCGACCGCGTCGCTTGTCGTTCGCCCCTGTCCGCGAGTGGGGAGGTCCGCGGACGGAAGGCGGCGGGGGGGATGAGAGGGCGGGTTATGCGGGTTGGATCATCCCAACCTCGCTCCTTGGCGGGAATTCTACGCAATTCGGAAGCCGAGGCACGGTCCGAAACCTCATCCAGGCGAAACATCGCTGTGCAAATACAATAGACAAAAGGACTTGCAAAAACCGAGAAAAACCAGAGTATGGATTGACTCCGACTCGGCGGCGGCGATTCTTCGTCGAGGAAACAGGCGGGCCGCCGGAATATCGGGCGATCGGCGTGCTCGGAGTCCAAGTGGGAGCCTGGGTCGCTTGAAACCCGGATTCGCAAGGCCCTACAATGGCGAACCGTCGCGTCGGGCGGCCCCGGCGCATCAAGCTTGCCCCCCTTCTCAACTCCTAGGGGACGGATCACCGGATGTCCAACGCGACCGACCGGATCACGCAGCTTCTCGACGAGTTCCGCCACTCGCGGGACGTCATGGCAGCCGAGTTGAGCAAGGTCATCATCGGCCAGCACGACGTCGTCGAGCTGATCCTGGCGGCCATCTTCACGCGCGGGCACGTCCTGCTCGTCGGCGTCCCCGGCCTGGCGAAAACGCTGATGGTCGCCTCGATCGCCCGCATCCTGGACGTCGGCTTCAAGCGGATTCAGTTCACTCCCGACCTGATGCCCTCGGACATCACCGGCACCAACGTTCTGGAGGAGCCGGAGTCGGGCCGTCGCGAGTTCCGGTTCGTCCCCGGCCCTCTCTTCTCGAACATCATCCTGGCGGACGAGATCAACCGCACCCCGCCCAAGACCCAGGCGGCGCTCCTGCAGGCCATGCAGGAACGCGAGGTGACGGTCGGCCAGGAGACGCTCAAGCTCCCCGACCCGTTCTTCGTCATCGCCACCCAGAACCCGATCGAGCAGGAAGGGACCTACCCGCTCCCCGAAGCCCAGCTCGACCGCTTCATGTTCGACGTTCGAGTCGGCTACCCCTCGCTGGACGAGGAGAAGAAGATCCTCTCCGGAACGACCAAGGGGGAGACGCCCGAGCTGAAGAAGATCCTCTCCGCCAAGGCGATCGTAAACCTCCAGCGGCTGGTGACCTCGGTGCCGGCGTCCGAGTACACCGTGGATTACGTGGCTCGCCTGGTCCGCGCCACTCGCCCGGCCGATGAACGCGCCCCCCAGTTCATCAAGGAGCTGGTCGACTACGGCGCGGGGCCTCGAGCCGGCCAGAACCTGATCCTGGCCGGGAAGGCGATGGCCGCGATGGACGGCCGCTACAGCGTCTCGCTGGACGACGTCCGCAAGGTGGCGATCCCCGTCCTTCGCCACCGCATCAGCGTCAACTTCCAGGCCCAGGCCGAGGGCCAGACGACAGAGTCCATCATCAAGCGCCTCGTCGCCGAGGTCCGCGAACCTGACACGCCCAAATACGAGCGAAAAGGCGCCTGATTCGCTGGCTGTCCGGGCTTTCCGGACTCGGGCGACGTAGGATGGAAGCAACCGTCCGCACGCCGACGGCGAAGCGGTCGCGACGCCCCGCGCACTTCCGGAGCCATGATGGGTAACGCCGAGAAGTACTTGAAGCCCGAGGTGATCCGCCAGGTCTCGCGGCTCGACCTGCGCGCCAAGTTCATCGTCGAGGGCTTCATCTCCGGGCTCCACGCCAGCCCGTTCCAGGGGTTCTCGGTCGAGTTCTCCGAGCACCGCAAGTACACCCCCGGCGACAACATCGCCGACATCGACTGGAACGTTTTCGCCAAGACCGACCGCTTCTACACCAAGAAGTTCCAGGCCGAGACCAACCTCACCGGCTACCTCGTGATGGACCTCTCGGCGTCGATGGGCTACACCCACCGCCAGGAGCTGACCAAGTTCGACTACGGCATCAGCCTGGCCGCCGCCCTCGGCTACCTGATGATCCATCAGCAAGACCCCGTCGGCCTCATCGCCTTCAACGACAAGGTCAGACGAAGCCTCGCCCCGGCGAGTCGTCGGACGCAGTTGGCCAACATCCTCTCGGTCCTGGCCCAACTCAAGCCCGAGGGCGTGGCCGACTTCGCCGCCAGCCTGCACCAGGTCGCCGGGATGATGCGGCATAAAAGCCTGGTCATGATCTTCAGCGACCTGCTCGCCGATCCCGAGCCGATCCGCAAGGGGCTGTACCGCCTGCGGTTCTCCGGCCATGACGTGATCCTCTTCCACATCCTCGACGAGGCCGAGGCCATGTTCCCCTTCGAGGGGATGGTCCGCCTGGAGGACAACGAAACCGGCGAGCTGATCGAGGTCGACGCCGACGCGATCAAGGCCGACTACCTGGAGGAGGTCGAGGAGTTCCGGTCGTCCTACAAGGACGACTGCGTGCGGGCCCGGATCGACTACGTCCCGCTCCACACGGGGATGCCGTTCGACAAGGCGTTGATGTCCTACCTGCTGTCCCGCCAGGCGCGAGGCTGAGCCATGGAATTCTCGCTGATGCACGCGGGACTCGCCGCCGGCGCCGCCCTGGCCGCCCTGCCGGTGATCCTCCACCTGTTCATGCGGCCGACCCCCAAGCACGTCGTCTTCCCCGCCCTTCGGCTCATCCGCGAGCGCCAGAAGCGGTCGAAGAAGAAGATGAAGATCAAGAACTGGCTGCTGCTGGCCGCCCGCATGCTGCTGCTCGCCCTGATGGCCCTGGCGCTCGCCCGGCCTCGGCTCCACTCGGAGACGCCTCTCGGCGACGACTCGGTGCCCACGGCCCTCGGCCTGGTCTTCGACACCAGCCTCTCGATGGGCTACAAGCAGAACGACAAGACGCTGCTCGACCTGGCCAAGGAGCGGGCCCGTGAGATCGTCGCTCGACTTCCCGACACCAGCCTCGTCTTCGTGGCTGACTCGGCCGATCCCGGCATCCCCGTGGGGCTCTCGCCGTCCGCGGCTCGGCAGAAGATCGACGACCGCACGATCCGCCCGGTCAACCGCCCGCTGAACATGGCGATGGGCCAGGTGTATTCGGCCGTAGCCGACTGCGACCGCCCCCGGCGCGAGGTCTACGTTCTGAGCGACCTGACCAAGAACGCCTGGAACGTCTCCCAGCCCGCCGAGGGCCGCGAGAAGGTCGAGAAGGCCGCGGCCTCGGGAAGCAAGATCGCGACCGTCGTCCTCCGCGTGGGCACCGAGGAGCGGGAGAACGTCTCGATCGATGAGGCCGCCCTGACCTCCGAGGCCGCCCCCCAGGGTGAGCCGGTGGAGATCCGCGCCTTGATCCGATCGCACGGCGCCAAGCCCGCCCAGCGCCTCGCCGAGTTCTACCTCGACGGCGTGAAGAAGGACCAGAAGTCGGTTGAGATCCCCCCCAACGGCCAGACCGAGGTCCGGTTCCTCACCCCGCCGAGACTCAAGGAAGGCGAAGCCCACCGTGGCGAGATCCGCCTCACCGGCGCCCCCGACCCGATGGCCTTCGACGACGCCCGGTTCCTCACCTTCGAGACCCGCCCGCCGCTGAAGGTCCTGCTGATCTCCGACCTGAACGACGACGCCGTCTACGTGGCCTCGGCCCTGAACCCCGAGCCGACTCCGGGTGCGACCGGCGGCTTTCAGTTGGAGACGATCCGGCCCACCGACCTGGCGGCCCGCTTCCGCGACTCGCTGAAAACCTACGCCGCCGTCTTCCTCCTCAACGTCCAGAAGCTCGACGACTCCGGCTGGGGTCTTCTCAACGCCTACGTCCACGAGGGGGGCGGCCTGGTCGTCGGCGCGGGGGACCGCTGCCAGCCGGCAAACTACAACGGCCCGATCCCCTCTCAGATTCTCCCCGGACAACTCGCCGATCCCGCTTCGCCTCCCGGCGAGGGCATCACCTTCGGCAAGGTCGCCGACGCGACCCATCCGCTCTTCGGCCGCTACACCAACGAGTTCGACGCCCAGTTCGCCGCGATGCCCGTCTACCACTACTGGAAGCTCCAGGGCCAGCCGGCGGGACGCGTCCTGCTCCCCTTCGCCGACGGCGCTCCGGCCCTGGTGGAGCGGACGTTCAAGGGGGCTCGCACCGGCCGGGTCCTGCTCTGGACGACCCCCCTGGCCCGTCGCGCCCAGCGCTCGGATCGGTCTGCCTGGAACGAGTTTCCCAACGTGGGCTGGGTCTTCCCCTGGGTCATGAACCAGACGATCCCCTACTTCGCCGGTTCGACGGGCGATCAGCTCATCTTCGACGCGGGGGAGGACGTCCTGCTGAATCTGGGGTCGGACGCCCCGCCGCAGGACGTGCTGGTCACCGGGCCGGACGGCAAGTCGACGGAGCGGCTCACTCCTCCCCCGATCGGCGAGCCGCTGAAGATCGTCGCCCCTCAGTTCCTGGGTCAGTGGACGGTGACGGCCGTGGGCCCGGGTGAGAAGCGACGAACGATCGGCTTCAGCCTCAACCCACCTGCGACGGAGAGCCAGTTCGCCGCCATGGAGAACGCCGACCTCGACGCCGTCTTCGGCAAGGACGGCTACGCCCTGGCCGGCGACGACAAGTCCCTGAAGAAAGTGACGGAGCTGATCCGCGTCGGCCATGAGATCTTCCCCTGGCTGATGTTCCTCATCCTGATTCTGGTTACGGTCGAAAACTACCTGGCGAACACCTTTTACAAGGAGCCTGCGGGGGGCCCGACGACGGTCCCGCCATCGGCCCCGGCCCAGGCCGCCGCCTAGCCGCCGGCCCGCCCTGGACGGAGCGTGGGCGACGATGCGACAATCGTCCCAGCGCGAGCCTTTCTCGACCCCCTCGCAGCAGGTCTCTCGGACGTTATGGACCCTGGATTCAGCGTCAGTCTCAACCCGATCGTTCCGTGGCCTTACCTGATCATCGCCTCGGCGGCCGTCGTCGCGCTGACGATCGCGGCCTACGCACGGAAACTCCGCGGCCCGGGGGCTCGCTGGCGGTGGTTCGCGATCGGGCTGCGGATGTTCGCGGTCTTGCTCTGCCTGCTGGCCGCCGTCCGGCCGTCGGTCGTCCTCCAGGAGAAGAAGCAGCAGGCGGCCTCGGTCATCTTCCTGGTCGACACCAGCTCCAGCATGAAGATGAAGGATGAGGCCAACAACGAAGCCCGCTGGGCCTCGGCGAAGGCGGCGCTTCGGGAGGGCGTCGCCGCGGCGAAGAAGCTGGGGGGAGATCTGGAGGTCAAGGCCTTCGGCTTCGACAGCGACCTCCGCGAGTTGAACCTGGCCGACGACGCCCCTCCCCTGTCGGACCCCGAGGGCCGAGACACCCAGATCGGCACGGCCCTGCTGGACGTGGATAAACGCCAGTCGCAGGGAGGGCGGCGGATCGCCCGGCTGGTCGTCCTTTCGGACTTCGGCTCGAACAACGGGACCAACCCGCTCGTCGCCGCCCGTCGGTTCCGCGACCAGCAGACGCCGATCTCGACGGTCGTCTTCGGCACCCAGAGCGCGGGGGCGAACTCCCGCGACGTGGCCGTCCGCGACATCACCGCCGGGCCCACCGTCTTCGTCAAGAACAAGCTGGAGGTCCGCGGCGGGCTCTCCGCACGGGGATACGGCGGTCAGACCGTCGAGGTTGAGCTGTTCGTCGACGATCAGGCGACGGCCGTGGCCAAGACCCAGGTCAAGGTCCCCGACGGAGCCGAGACGATCCCCATCACGGGCCTGAACTACATCCCCCAGACCCCCGGCGACAAGAAGGTGACCCTCAAGGTCGCCCCTCGCGAGGGGGAGCTGGTCACGACGAACAATGAGATCAGCACGTTCGTCTCCGTCCTCAGCGGCGGCCTGAACGTGCTGTTTCTCCAGGGGCCGAGCTTCACCTGGGATTTCAAGTACCTGATGCTCTCCATCGCCACCTCGCCGGACATCGAGGTGAAGGGGATGGTCATTCCGACTCCTCCCGTGGGGGATAAGGGCGGGATCGCCGACGAGGAGTTCACCCCGGGCCGCTACGACGCCTACGTCCTGAGCGACATGGCCGCCGAGTTCCTCACGCCCAAGCAGCAGGCGATGCTGGCCGACTCGGTCAAGAAGGGGACGGGCCTGATCATGCTGGGCGGTCGGCACAGCTTCGGTCCGGGGGGGTGGGGACGAACCCCCGTGGCCGACGTCCTCCCCGTGGAGGTTCACCCCGGCGACGGCCAGATCGAGCCCCCCGACGGCGTCCGGTTCAAGCCCAGCGCGATGGGGCTCAACAGTTATCTGCTCCAGATCGGCTCCGACCCAGACAACACGAGGAGGCTCTGGGAGGCGCTGCCGCCGCTTCTGGGGGCCAACCGCTTCGGCGAGCCCAAGAAGGGGGCCGAGATCCTGGGGACGGTCAATGGGGTGGACAGCGAGCCGATGCTGATCGCTCAGGACGTCGGCAGCGGCCGCTCCATCGCCTACGCCGGCGACACCTGGGTCTGGGCCCGCACCGAGGCCGGCCGTCCGGCGCACCGCAAATTCTGGAGGCAGATCGTCTTCTGGTTGTCCCACAAGGAGAACCAGGGGGCCGACCAGATCAAGCTCTCGATCGACCGCCGCCGCGTCTCGCTGGGCCAGTCGGTCGAGCTGACCGTCACCGGCCGCGACGCCAAGGGCGCGCCTCTGACCGGCGTCACCTACGAGACGAGGGTCGAGCGCGAGGGCGCGGACTCCGGGACCGAGGCCCAGGCCGCCGAGGCGGTAGAAGTCTACACCCGCGGCGACGAGTCGCGGGGAACGTACCCTGCGCGGGGCAAGCCGGGCGACTACAAGGTGACGGTCATCGGTAAGCGCAACGGCCAGGAGATCGGCCGCGACACCGCCCGCTTCCTGGTCTTCCAGGAGGACCGCGAGCTGGAAAACCCCGCCGCCGATCCCGAACTCGCCCGCCAGATCGCCGACCTCACCGCCGGCGAGCCGATCCCCCCCGAGCAACTCGCCAAGCACCTGGGCGCCCTCGACAGGTCGACCTTCACCGAGTACGTCAGCGCCACCGAGCACCGGGTCTGGGACAACTGGCCCTTCCTGTTGCTGTTCGCCCTCTGCCTGACCCTCGAATGGTGGCTGCGCAAACGCCACGGCTGGGTGTAAGTCCCCTCGCCTGCTGCAAATCCGCCGGATTGTCAAAGAGCCTTCCCGCAGCCTCAGACCGCCGTTTTGCGGCGGGTTCGCTTGCGCTCGGACGCCGCAACGGTTCCCGCCGTAACTTCATGTTCAATCGACGGTTTCAACGGAATCGCGGCGGGTTCGTTCGTCGTCTTTTTGGAGGTGCCGCGATGGATGACGGTCTTCCCCCCTCGCGGGGGAAGACAGACCGCGCAGCGGTCAGATGAGGGGGATGACCGCCGTCGGACGCTCGCTTCATCATCGCTCGAACGCGGAGCCGATCCCCCCTCATCCGGCCGCTCT